>CAZOIE010000076.1:5442-6790 GCA_964579905.1 uncultured Planctomycetia bacterium | reverse complement strand
GGGGCTCGATACATCAGGGTGCATTGTTTTTTGTGAGGATAACCACCTGTTTGGAACGATAGGTTTAAAGGATTTTGTAGTTGTTAAATCCAAAGATGCCACGCTCATATGCCCCAAAGATAGGCTTGGCGATATTAAGCATTTATATAGCGAGATGAGCGAAAGGAAGAACCTAAGAAGGTTTACATAAAAAATATGAAGATTTTAGGCTTGGATTATGGAGAAAAAAGGATAGGCATTGCGATAAGTGATGAGCTTGGTTTGCTCGCCCATCCGTTAAAGGTGATTGATAACAAAGACCAGGACATGCTGATTGATATTTTAAAAGAAAATTCAATAGAAAGAGTCGTGATTGGAAAACCTCTGAACCTAGATGGTACGCATTCCAAGAAGACGGAGGAGACCCTGGGTTTTGTAGAGCTGTTTAAGAAAAAAACAGATGTTCCCGTAATTACCTGGGATGAGAGATTCTCTACCAAAGAGGCTCAGAGAAATCTTGTAGGCTTCGATGTATCGCGCAAGAAAAGAAAAAAGGTGATAGATAAGATGGCAGCGCAGATAATTTTACAGGGTTACCTGGATTCAATTAGGACTATGAAAGATGTATAAGATAAATTTGCAAAAAAACGGATTTAAGACTTGTACTTATAACATGCCGCAAATGAAATCGGTTGCCTGTGGAATATGGATTCGTGCTGGTGGCAGGTATGAGAATAAAACCAACTGCGGTGTATCGCATTTTTTGGAACACCTGCTTTTTAAAGGTACGCCTAAGCGAAGTGCCCGCGAGCTTAAAGAGGCGGTTGAAGGTGTCGGTGGGCAGCTGAATGGTTTTACCAGCGAAGAGTTAACATGCTACTTTGTTAAAATAATTGATAGCAAATTAAACTTAGCTGTCGATGTTTTATCGGACATGGTACTGAATGCAAAATTGGCAGAAGAGGATATTGAGCGTGAGCGCATGGTAATAATTGAAGAGATTAAAATGTACCTTGATCAACCAGCACAGCATGTTCATGATTTGTTTAATGAAATTCTCTTTTATAATCATCCACTTGGTATGCCGCTTGCTGGTACCATTGAATCGTATTGGCAGAAAAGAGCTTATAAGGTATAAAAACAAATTTTACCATCCATCAAACATAGTATTTTCAGGATCTGGCCTTATCGATTCCAAAAAATTTGAGAGTTCAATTTTGTCTTTGAGATTGAAGAAAGACATCCCATCAGATATAGATTATGCAAAGGCAAAAGAGCATAAGGGAGGTCCGGATCTTAAATTCCTCTTTAAAAAGACCGAGCAGACTCATCTATGCTTAGGGACCTATGCGCCGGCAAGAGATGATCT
>CAZOIE010000076.1:0-5432 GCA_964579905.1 uncultured Planctomycetia bacterium | reverse complement strand
GTTTACCATGAGTTTGCTGAATATTATTCTGGGTGGCAACATGTCTTCAAGGTTGTTTCAAGAGATAAGGGAGCGTCTGGGTTATACCTATGATATAGGAAGTTACTTTAGGAAATATTCAGATATTGGGTCTTTTGCAATAAGCGCAGGTATCGAGAACAAGAAATTGGAACCTGCAGTAAGAGCAATTGTCAAAGAGCTAAAAAAGATTAAAAGGCAGCCGCCCAAGGCCGATGAGCTTAAACGTGCAAAGGAGTTCTATATAGGGCAATTGCATTTGGCCCTAGAAAATACTCTGGATCATATGATGTGGCTGGGTGAGAATATAAGCTTAGGAGCAAAATTCTATATTGCAGGTGAAATCATAAAGTTGATAAACAAAGTTAAGCCAATTGATATTAGTAATTTAGCCAATGAGATATTCAGAGATAGATCTATGAAGATTGCTCTTATCGGTCCGCACAGAAGGAAAGACTTGGAATATCTTGATGATCTTTTGACCCTAAAAGTCTAATACCCCAAAAGGGCACAGGTATTAAAAATTGAAAGGATTATGAATTATGTTAAAGATTAAAATTGCTCCATCAATATTGTCCTGTGATTTTAGCAAGCTTCGTGAGGAGGTCAGTAGGCTGGAGAAAGCAGGAGCGGATCTTGTGCATATAGATGTTATGGATGGTAGTTTTGTTCCAAATATAACGGTTGGGCCCGATATAGTTAAGTTTATAAAACAAAATACCTCGCTTACTTTGGATGTTCATCTTATGATCAAGGATCCTCTTAAGTTTTCAAAAAGGTTTATTGAGGCAGGGGCAGATATTCTAACCTTTCACGCAGAATCGGATGTTGATATACCTGTGTTGATCGATGAAGTAAGGAAGGCTGGTATAAAAGTAGGAATTTCTATAAAACCAAATACACCTATTTCTACAATAGAAAATTTTCTTGATTCTGTAGATATGGTACTCATTATGAGCGTTGAGCCAGGTTTTGGAGGTCAGGCCTTTATCAAGGATGCTATACCCAAGATCAGGGACCTTAGGAAGATATACAAAAAGGATATTGAGGTTGATGGCGGTATAAACGATAAGAATGTTAAAGATGTCATATCGGCAGGCGCCAATGTAATAGTTGCAGGAACTTATGTATTCAAAAGCGAAGATATGAAAGATGCCATTGATAAGCTTCGGAAGTAACGAACGCTATTTAAAGAGCTATTGATGAGCTTACTTATAGTATAGAATTTTTGGAGGTTAACAAGGATGAAGCGTAAGATAAAGTTTGGTACAGATGGATGGAGAGCTGTTATAGCCGAGGATTTTACATTTGAAAATGTGAAGAGGGTTGCTCAGGCAATAAGCGACTACCTTAAAAATGAGAAGATCAAAAATCCCAGATTGGTTGTTGGATACGATACAAGGTTTATGTCCGATGCCTATGCAAAGGTCATAGCATGCGTATTGGCAGCCAATGGGATAAAGGTAATTTTGACCAAAGGATTTACACCTACCCCTGCAGTTAGTTTTTCAATAAAGAACCTGGGATTATCTGGTGGCGTAATGATTACCGCTAGCCATAACCCTGCAAAATTTAACGGGATAAAGTTTAAGGATGATTTTGCAGGTCCTGCAGATGCTCATACGACACGGGAGATTGAGAGATATCTTTATAAATCAGCTATAAAGATAGGAGAGTTTAACAGTTTTCTAAAGGGCAAAAAGATTATAGTAAAGGATATAAGTACTCCATACATTAGCTTTTTGAGAAAGTATGTTAATTTAAACCTTATAAGCAAGGCATCTTTAAAAGTGTTGGTAGATGTTATGTATGGGGCATCGAGTGATTATTTTTCCAGGATTCTCAAGAAGACCCCTTGCAAAGTGGATATTTTGCATAATAGCTTAAACCCGTCTTTCTGCGGAATAAATCCAGAGCCCATAGATAAGAACCTAGAAGAACTATCTAGAAAAATGAGAGCGTCTAAATATGATATAGGCCTGGCCAATGATGGTGATGCAGACAGGATAGCTGCTATGATGCCAAATGGCAGGTTTATCGATGGACAGAAGATGCTTTGTCTTTTACTTCTTCATATGGTCGAAGGCAGAAAATTAAGAGGAGGTGTTGTTCGTTCCATACAAACTACTCAGCTTTTAGATAAGATTGCTAATAAATATAACCTTAAGATTTACGAAAGACAGGTTGGTTTTAAACATGCATCAAGCCTTATGAGATCAAAGGATATATTAATAGGTGGTGAGGAGTCAGGTGGTATCGGGTTTAAGAACTATATTCCCGAGCGCGATGGCATTTTGGGCGGGCTACTATTACTTGAGATGATGGCCATGAGAAAAAAGTCTATTACCCAGATTATGAACGAGATAGAAAAGGAGTTTGGCTGTTATTGCTATATGAGAAAAGATATAAAGTTATCTAACTCTGAAAGAGAAAAGGTTCTTAAGAGGCTTTCAAGCAGGATAGGAAAACATTTTTTTAAAAAGAAGATAAGACAGGTCAAAAGCCTTGGCGGGATAAAATTAATTCTTGAAGATGACTCCTGGGTATTTTTTAGACCCTCAGGTACGGAATCGATATTAAGAATATGCGTAGAATCTCATAGCGAGAGAAAGGCTGCCATGTTAGTAAAACAGGGTAAGCAATTCTTGTTAGGGCATAGCTGATAGTTTTTTTGAAAATAAGCAAAAAAGCAAAAAGATGAAAAAAGGTAATAAGTATATAAGGAATTTCTGTATAATTGCACATATAGACCATGGTAAGTCTACCTTAGCCGATAGATTATTACAGTTTACCGGTGCAATATCCGACAGGGAATTCAGAAATCAGCTCTTGGATGATATGGAGCTTGAGCGCGAGAGGGGTATAACAATAAAGGCTAGCGCTGTAAGGCTTAAGTATAATCACAAGGATGGACATGAATATGTTTTAAATTTAATAGATACCCCCGGCCATGTGGACTTTTCATATGAGGTTTCCAAGTCGCTTGCAGCTTGTGAGGGAGCGTTATTGGTCGTAGATGCCTCGCAGGGTATCGAAGCACAGACCGTTGCAAACTATTATCTTGCCATGGAGCACAATCTGGCGATTATACCCCTAATAAATAAAATAGACCTTCCAAATGCACAGCCCGATGAAATAAGCAAACAACTTTCTGAAATTTTCGATATAACAGATCAGGAACCGATTTTAGTTAGCGCAAAGGAGGGAATTGGGACCGAGGAAATGCTAGAAAGGATTATCGATGAGATACCGCCCCCAAAAAGCCAGTCGGATAATTCCTTACAGGCTCTAATATTTGATTCTACATATGACACCTTTAAAGGTGTGGTGTTGTATATTAGAGTTTTCAATGGGAAGATAAAGAAAGGACTTCCCATAACTATGATGGGTTCTAAACAATCTTATGAAGTTGAGGAGTTGGGTGTTTTTAAGCCGAAGATGGCTTCAGTTGATGAGTTGCATACTGGTGAGGTTGGTTTTTTAAGCTGCAATATTAAAAACCCAAAAGGGATTCATATAGGTGATACCATAACTACCTCTAAGCACCCTGCCAAGAAGCCATTAAGGCCTTACCAAGATGTAAAGCCATTGGTATTTTGCGGTATATATCCAATAAACAGTAAAGATTTTGCTCTTCTTAGGGATGCCCTTGATAAGCTTAGTTTGAATGATCCATCATTTAAATATGAAACGGAAACTTCTGCTTCCTTGGGATTTGGGTTTAGGTGCGGTTTTTTGGGACTATTACACATGGATATAGCCCAGGAGAGGCTTGAGAGAGAATTTAAACTGGAGCTTATAGCAACCACACCGAGTGTTGTATATGAGGTTACAACTACAGATCAAGAGGTGCTTGTAATTGATAACCCAACCAAGATGCCTCCAATTTACCAGATTGATAAGATTAAGGAGCCATACATAAGAGCCTTTATGAATGTACCGTCTGAGTCGATAGGCGGCATTATGAAACTTTCGCAGGAGAGAAGGGGCGTGTATATCTCCACAGAGTACCTTGGTCCGGCTAGAGCCATGCTTACGTATGAGTTCCCGCTTTCAGAGGTTGTAGTTGATTTTTACGATAAGATTAAATCTATAACAAGGGGGTACGGATCCCTTGATTATGAATTAAAGGGTAATCAGCCGTCCAAGCTTGTAAGACTTGATATTTTAATTAATGGTATCAGTTGCGATGCTTTAAGCTTTATTGTTTGTAAGGAGAAGGTACATGCCAAGGGAAGGCAGATTGTAGAGAAATTAAAAGAGGTCATACCGCGACAGCTATTTGAAGTAGCTATACAGGCCTCAATAGAATCTAGAATTATCGCAAGAGAGTCGGTTCGTCCCTTAAAGAAACACGTCACAGGCAAGTGTTACGGCGGTGATATAACCAGAAAGAGAAAGCTTTGGGAAAAACAGAAAGAGGGTAAAAAGCGCATGAAGCAGTTTGGTAAGGTAGAGATACCCCAGGAAGCCTTCATGGCAGCTTTAAAAATTTAATTACTATGAAAGATAAAATGTCAAAGAAAGCAATAATTCGTGAATATGTAGAATCTATTGTAATAGCAATAGTGCTTGCACTATTTGTTAGGACCTTCATAATGGGCGTTTTTAAGATTCCAACAGGTTCGATGAGGCCAACCCTAATCGAGGGGGACCACATCCTTGTAAACCGCTTTATCTATAATTTTATTACTCCAAAACGCGGTGAAATTATTGTTTTCAAGTCAACTGAAGAGAAAAAGAAATACATTATAAAAAGATTGATTGCTCTTGGCGGGGAGACGGTTCAGATCAAAGATGGCAGGGTATATGTTAATGGTACCTTGGTAGATGAACTGGTAGATGATGAATTGTCATTTTCGAACAGGTTCTATTATAACAGGGGTGACTTTGGTCAGGAGGATCAGAAGATAGATGTGCCGGAAGACAGCTTCTACGTTTTAGGCGATAATAGCTCTGGCTCCAGAGATTCCAGATATTGGGGGTTTGTGCCAAAGAAGAGGCTTGTCGGTAAGGCATTTCTTATTTATTGGCCCTTCAAACGAATAAAAATAATACGCTAAATATTAGAAAATGGGGGTTGAATAGTTCAGGTAAATATGATAAGATTTGTAATGCGAAAAATAGGAGGTGGGAATGATGAAGGTAGTTAAAAGTGTTTTAGTTATTGCAATGTGCCTTACTTTGGTAGGATGTACGACTACCCAGAAGGGCGCTGGCCTTGGTTCCATTATAGGCGCAGGTACAGGTGCAATAATTGGTCACCAGAGTGGACACGCTGGAGAGGGTGCCTTAATTGGTGCTGCTGCCGGTGCTGCAGGTGGAGCATTAATAGGGGATGCAATGGAGAATAAGTTTTGCCCATCTTGTGGAGTAGGTTATACGCAAGGAGTGCAAAATTGTCCCGCAGACGG
>CAZOIE010000075.1:2295-6822 GCA_964579905.1 uncultured Planctomycetia bacterium | reverse complement strand
GGAATTTTAAGGAGCTTGCGAGGAAGCTAAAAGCAGGCTTAAAGGTAATAGGTAGTTAGGAGGTAAAAATGGCAGTAGAAAAAGGCGAGGTTTACATATGCGAGGTTTGCGGCAATAAGGTTGTTGTTGTTGAAGCAGGCTATGGTGTTCTCGTTTGCTGTGGCAAGCCTATGAAAATAGTAACTGCAAATGAACAAGAGAAGTAATATATATTGAACAGATTTTTTAGTCCCCCTTCGCTATTTTTGATTTCTTCCAACATCTTTTGGGCGATTGTACCGACACCGCTTTTTGGATACTAAAACACATTAATGTATGTTCTTGAGGTCTCCTTAGACTTACATTATCTCTCAAAACCAAGTCTAATTTTTGCTTTGCTTTACTTAAATCTTTTGATATACTTATGTTACAACCTAAATAAGGAGGTGTTGAATGGTTAAGACAGAAGATCTAATGGATCTTGTATTTTTTATGAGAGTACCTTTAGTAGATGAGCTTATGCAGTTTGCCGAAATTATTTATGAAAAGAACTACGCTCCAAGAATGAATATATTTGAGCAAGGTTCAACAGATGCAAAGATGTATGTTATTAAAAAAGGATTAGTTCATATTGTTATACCAAAAGGCGATCAGGAAGAAGTTGTTGCCACCTTTGCAGATGGAGATTTTTTCGGCGAGATGAGCATATTTGATGTACAGCCGCGTTCTGCAACGGCTCGTACCGCTAAAGATACCACGGTATTTGAGTTTTCCAAGAGCGACTTTGATCAGTTTGTAGAGGAGAAGCCCGAGATCGGAGCAAAGATTCTCTACGGAATGATGGAAGATATGGTAAGACGCCTTAGGAAGATGACTTTACCGGCCGATGCACCTATGTTTTAATTGTTAACCATTCATTGCTATTCAATAGCCGATTAGGCACCCTGTGGGTAGGTCCCCTAAGTTTTCATTCCAACTCTAACTCTCGACAAAATTAGAGATATGAGGAATTCTAGAGTTAATAACCTGCGCAGAGAAATTCCCCTTACTAAGAAGTATGTCTATTTTGATAATAGCGCTACCTCATTAACCCCCAAGAGGGTGGTTGAAGCCATGAACAGGTATTACTTTGAGTACTGCTCTAATGTTGAGAGAGGTGGCTATAGGTTAGCCCATAGAGCGATGAAGGAATATGATGAAGCAAGAGAAAAGATAGCTGCTTTATTGGTTAATTGCCATCCAGATGAATTGATTTTTACCCGGAACTTTACAGAAGGAGCAAATATTGTAGCATACGCTTTAGAACATTCCCTTTTGGATTGTGGTAGGAACAATAGGTTTAACTATCAAAAAGGCATAGTTCCATTGCGCAAGGGAGATAATATCGTATGTACTGCTATTGAGCATCATTCAAATAGTATGCCATGGATTAGACTGGCCAAACATAAGAAACTAACTCTTAGAATGGCTACTCCAAATAAAGAAGGTCTACTTAGCCCTGAGGTTTTTAGTAAGCTGGTTGATAGGAGGACTAGATTTGTTGCCTTTCAGCATGTTTCAAATGCTATCGGCACTATCCATCCTATTGAAGAAATTATCAAGGTAATAAGGAAAAAGAGTCCACGGGTACTTATTTTTGTCGATGGCGCACAGGCAGCAGGGCATATGAAGGTGGATTTTAAATCCCTAGGTTGTGATTTTTACTGTTTCTCTGGTCATAAGGGACCACTTGGACCAAAAGGTACAGGGGCTTTATTGGTAAAGAAGAATATTCTCAAAAATATGGAACCATTGGTATTGGGCGGGGGTATGATTCTTGATGTTGGTTTAAATGGATATAGGCTTAAAAGTGATTTTAGGCGTTTTGATGCTGGTAGTCCTTATATCCCAGGTCTTATAGGCCTAGGGGTTTCAGCCGAGTATCTAGCAAGGGAGATAGGACTTGATAGGATTAAGAGATATGAAGATAGGCTTATGAAGAAGTTGATTAAAGGCCTGAAGACAATAGATAGCATAGAACTTTATGGACCTAATAGGTTAAATGAACGCTCAGGCATCGTATCGTTTAATGTAAAAGGATGGTTGTGTCATGATGTCTCCCTGGCATTGGATGAAAAATGGAAGATATTAACAAGGGCTGGTCATTTTTGTTGTATTCCGCTGATGCGATTTTTGAAAATACTAGAACCATACAGTGGAAGTGTAAGAGTTAGCCTCCATTATTATAATACAGAAGAGGAAGTAGACTGTTTAATTTCTGCTTTGAGAGAATTTAAATGAAGCTTCGTACCTTAACAAAGCAAGAGGCCGAGAAGTTTATAGTAAGCTTATTAAAAAGGGAAGGTAGGCTATCGACTAAGCAGGTGCAAAAGAAAGCCCTGGCAAAAAATGTCCAATGCTCTGATTCTACAAGCAGGGCATTAAATAGCCTGAGGCTAGAGGGTAAGATAAAGGGATCTTTTTCTATCAAGGAGAAAAAATGGATATGGTATGTGCAGTTAAAATAAGAAGGTATATTCTATTTATAATAATCTTTTTGCATATTATTCCGTGTTATGCAAAGCAGGATAAAGAGGGCTTTATCCAATTTTACATTAAGGCGCCGGAGATGTTAATTTGTGATAGAGATGAAGAAGTCGAAGTTTATGCATTAAATAAACGGGGTTTGATAGCAGAAGGATATGAAGGTTTAAAAAGCGTTTCTTTTGACATAGAGGAGTCTGGTGGAAAGGTGGCTAATAGCTACTCTGAATTACCCAAAGAGTTGAGTTTTAAAGGAGGAAGGGCGAGTATATTATTTAGCAATTCCGAAGCAGAGATTATAAAAATAAAAATTAGAGAAGGAGAATATACAAACCCCTTTCCAGCGCAAATAATGTTTAAGTTTCCAGAACATCCTGTACGGTTTAGCATTGACTTGAATAAAAGGGGAAGCTTGGATAAGCCGGTAAATGGGGTTGTTATGGCATTGGATAAGAATGACTATGTCGCCACCGAATACGATGGAATAAAGGTGCCCATAATGATAGAGGAGTCTGGAGCGAAGGATAGCAGCTATATAATAAAGCCTTCAAGGTTAGAGTTTAAAAATGGCAAGGCTAAATTTTCTATACAAGGCTCTGAGGATAAAGAAAGTCTAACTGTCAATGTAATAGACCCACAGAAAAAAATACAAACAGCCACAGCAGAGATTGATATTGGTGTTGCAGATACCAGCCCGCCTGAGGTTTTGGAGCTTAAGATGGAAACCCTTGCCTTTGTTGAGCTAACCTTTAGCGAAGAGCTTGAGGTAGCCTCAGCGACAGATTTGTATCATTATGAGGTGGTATGTTTTGATACCCAGCGTCCTTTAAATGTTGAACTGCAAACCAATAAGGTTATTTTGGAGCTGGAGGATTTATTAAGGCCGTATGATGAAATGTATGTTGTGTTTGAAGATATAAAAGATTTGAGTGGAAATGTAATTGAGAGGGGTACACGTAGCCCTACATACTCTGTGCCGAAGATTCGCATTAGGCTTGAGCTGGAAGCTTCCTCGACTCAAGCGTCAACTTCATCCGCAATTGATATTAATCTTACAGCTCGGTGTATCTCAGGCAGAGTACCAAAATTTGTAAATGGACAGTTTGAGGTGGAGGTAGAGGAAGAGCTTGCAGATGGGAGCTTTACTCTATCCAGTCGGGATATACAGATGACTGGGGGTAAGGGCGCATTTTCAGTATCTAACACGCAACCCGAAACCCTTACGGTTACAGTAAAAGATCCTGAGGGATATGTGGATTCTGCGAGCGTTGAGTTGGTGTTTAATTAGGTTTAATCGGACACAGATTTTTGCTCGGGAAATAGGCCACCGTTGAAGCGGTAGGGATTTTCCTGAGGGTCAATTAGATTGGTATCAATCCATTGCCTAAAGAAGGTTTTATAACTGTCTATTATTGCTGTTTCTGGCCTACCCTGCATCTTATCTATTACCTCTTGGTTGTTATACATGATAAAGGTAGGTAATGTATCAACATCATAATTTCTTTTAAGCTCATCCCAATTTTTCAAGGTATCAGGGTTTGAGAAATTCATATAGCTCTCCATTAAGGTGTATCTACAGAATTTTATCTTATCCTTGTATTCTTTTTCGATGCCTTCATATATTGGTATAAGACTGCCTGAATACGGGCACCAATCCCCATAGAAAAATACCATCAAAGGCCCACCGTATGCGAGAACCTCCTTTTCATAATTTTCGTCGGTTAACTCTACATAGATATCCGAGCCGGCTTCAGCTAAAATTGGCCAATATGCTCCAAGCAAAGCAAATAGTATAATTATGACTATGATGTTAAATCTTCGCATCTTAAACCCCCTTATCCTTCATGCTGATAATCTCATAGATAACTACCGGTTTATCCTTACCCTTTACCTTGACTGCATCCAGTCTTTTTGCCTCAACCAGATCCTTTACATGGTCGTATGTAAATTCGGTAACAATAAGATGATTGTTATAATCACGTGTTAAGGCTTCAACCCTAGCACCTAAGTTGACAGAGTCACCTA
>CAZOIE010000075.1:0-2285 GCA_964579905.1 uncultured Planctomycetia bacterium | reverse complement strand
CGGTATAATCCATTCTTTCAGTAGAACCCATGTTTCCTACAAGCATAGGACCGGTGTTTATACCTATTCCTATATCAAGAGGTTCTTTTCCCTCGGCCTGCCATTTCTTCTGCAATTCTTTTAATCTTTCTAGCATTTCAAGGGCTACCCGTACAGCTCTTTCGGCATGATCTGTCTGCTTAGTTGCAGCAGGAGCGCCGAATATGGCCATAATCTCATCACCCACATATTTATCCAACGTTCCGTTATACTTAAAGATAATTTTGGTCATCTCATCAAGGTATTCATTTAGGATGGTTACGACCTCTTCCGGTTGGCGTTTCTCGGAGTAGGTGGTAAAGCTTCTTATATCGGAGAATAGTACACTTAGCTCTTTTCGCTCACCCCCTAGTTTTAGTCCGGCAGGGTCTTTCAAGATTTCTTCCATAACATTCTTTGATATGTAATGACCAAAAGCTCGTCTAATCCATCTCTTTTCCTTTTCCTCAGTGGCAAAATTGTAACTGTTGATAGCTATATAGCTTAAAAGTATGCTTAAAAGAGGCCTCACCATATCTACCCAGAGTCCCGAGTTATTGAATACTAATACGCAGGTTATGAAATAGAATACTGAGATAAAAAATACACAAGCAAGGCTAGGTAAAGGGGCAAGTAGGGCTATGCAGACTCCAGCCAGCAAGCTCAAAAGTATAACTATTATTAAGTTGATCCATAAATTTGCTCTATGTAGGAAATTTTTGTTTAGGATTGTGTTTAAGACGTTGGCATGGGTGCCTACCATTGGATAATCCGGTTGCAGGGAAATAGGATTATAGTCATGTGTGCCCGGTGCGGTTAATCCTATTATACATATACTATTCTTTATCTCATCTTGTAGCCTTTGCCTTGCTTCATCCAGTTTTTGCTTATCCTCGGATAGCTGTGTTGCTAGGTCGTCTGCTCTAAACTCATCACTGGAAATATTTAGGTTTGATTCTAAGTTACTCATCAGCTGCCAGAATCTATAGATACTGCTGCATGAAATATGCCTAAAAGAATCCGCCCATTTACCTGCCCAGTTTATCAGAAGGTAACCATTTTTATCTATGGGGATATAGTTATCCTTGGCTTTTATAAATTTACCTAATTTAATATCCAAGTCCTTTTTTATATCAAGTTGCCAAAGGTCGAAAAGGATCCATAAAGTAATATGAGGGTATATCATATTTTCATAAGATATAAAAAGAGGAATCTTCCTTAACACGCCATCGTTATCTGGGATGGCGTTTAAAAAACCTGCATTTTTCATGTTTTTAACCAGGGAAAGTATGGGAGGGGATATGTTTATTGCAGGAAGCAGGCTTTTATTGTTATAGGGGATGCTCACCTTTTTAGAAAAGGTATTATGTAACACGTATTCCTCATGCTCCTCTTTTAGTATCTGGATGTTTCTAGCATCGAATATTTCTAAACTCCATACCAGCTCTTTCAAAGAGGAGAGAGGGTCTTCATTTAGTATCTGCTTTATTCTGTCTCTATATACTTCTCTTTTAACACTGTTATAGTCAGGGCGCAGCTTGGCAAGGTTATCTTTACCTAAAGAGGAAGCTACCTCTTCAAGTTTTAGTTCAAGATTTTCATTTAAAAGGTTATAGATCTTCATCCTTTTTAATATATGAGAAGTTTCTTGCAGATCGAATAACTGGTTATCTTTTAGATTTGCAGGTAGGTTGTTAATTCCCTCTTTAGGATGTTCCTTTGCCCATTTCTTAAGGCCATTCTTTAATTTTGGATACAGGGTGTTTCTTTCTATATCACTTTTATCGTGTATTACCTCCGCCTTATACCCAATATATACATTTTGTGCATTTTTAACTGCCTGGGCAAGTATTAGATCCTTATCCTTTATGGCATTTTTTAAAGTTTCGCTTATTCCTTCTTCAAAGACGTTAAGCCCCTCGTGGATTTGACTAAGCGAGTCATTTATATCCGCAGGATTAACCTCTCCCTCGCTATATGCGCCCTTCATATCGTCTATAAAATCTTGCAGCATCTTTTTGTTTTCCTTAAGTCGTAGACCTTCATTTAAACTTTCTTTATCAATAAATAGTTGTGAGGGTTCTGTGAAGGTGACGTCGAAGAGGATCGCTTTGGCACCAAGGCGCTCTAGCACTTGTACGATTCTAGCAAAAACATCCCTTGGCCACGGCCAGCGTCCTAAATCCTGTATTGCTCCCTCATCCATCTCAATAAATAAGATATCCTCTCTTTGAGATATAGGACCGCGTATTTGGAATCTTAAATCG
>CAZOIE010000074.1:0-6881 GCA_964579905.1 uncultured Planctomycetia bacterium | reverse complement strand
AGCTTTAGGCGCTTTCTTGAGAACAATACTCAAAACACCGTTGTCCGGAGCGATAAAAATCTGATCATGTGCTCTGACGCAAATTATTGCTCTCTTGGTTCCAACACCCGGATCTACAACAATAACATGGATACTTTTTCTTGGAAAGAACTTATGGGAATGGCCGATTACAAAAGCTGCACGCTTTACATCGCATGGGGGGATAGAGTTTGAAATATCAATGAAATCGGCAGCGGGATTAATGGATTTTATTACGGCTTTCATAATACCGCAATATTCATCCTCTGTGCCAAAGTCTGTCAAGAAGCTTATGAGGGCTCTCATGCTAAATTTAGCTATGATTTAAATGATAATTAACAAACTTGGCTATCGCTTCCTTATGAGATCCCCGTATTCCAGAAAAGAATATTGCGATATTTGTAGACAGCAATTTCTCATCGGAAATATTCGGTTCACATCTTACTACAACACCCCTTAAATGCAGCTTCTTGACCTTGTCGCTTCGTAGATTATTTGCATTTGGCAGAAAAAGCATTATATCGAGCTTTGTCATAGGAGGCACCAATTTATTAACCTCGCAATATGCCCCTGCGCAGCTTATATTTTTAGTATGGGCATATATATCGAAAGAATTCGTTGCGAGTTTTACCCTTATGCTCTTTTCTACCCTAGGGTATGCTCTCTTTTCTCTAACCATACTATCTCCTTCTTGCTTAAACCCTGAAAATAATTATACACCAAATAACTACTAAAACATAGGTCTATTTACTTTAATATTTAACAGAAGTGAAATAGCTACTAGGGTTACAACGAGGGATGAGCCACCATAACTAACCAGCGGTAAGGGAATCCCAACAACCGGCATAAGGCCTATGGTCATGCCGATATTTATAACAATGTGGAAAGCTAGCATGCTTACCAACCCAACCGCCATCAACCTCCCGTATAAATCCTTTGTTGATGTGGCAATTTTGATTCCTCGTATTATTATCATAAAATACAAAAAAAGGACAAGTATGGAACCGATAAATCCTACCTCCTCTCCAATAACAGAAAATATGAAATCTGTATGCCTTTCAGGTAGGAAGTTAAGCAAATTTTGAGTGCCGCTAAGCCATCCTTTACCAAGCAGCATTCCAGAACCTACGGCAATCCTTGACTGTCTTATTGTGTATCCAGCTCCCAAGGGATCCAGATTAGGATTCAAGAAAACCAACAATCTTGTTTTCTGGTATGTTTTCAAAAAATTCCACATAATGGGAAGCATGCACATACCGGCCCCTACCACGCTCATAAGATGCCTCATCTTCACCTCTGATACCAACAACATAGAAAATAAAATCACTAAAATTGTTATTGCGGTTCCTAAGTCAGGTTGTTTCAAAATTAAAAAAACAGGGACAGAAACAATGATAAATGAGACAAGTATGGTTCTGGCACTATGCATTCTAAGTCTGTTTTTTCCAAGATAATTGGCTAACGTTATGATTACAATTATTTTCGCAAATTCTGATGGTTGAATGGAAAAACCTATTATCCTGATCCATCTTTGGGCACCCAGTACGATATTTCCCATAATTAATACAAAGAGAAGTGTTAGGACAACAAGTAGATACAACGGATATGAAAAATCTATAAATTTTATATAATTGATGCGTAGCAAAATCGCTGCCAGTACTGCCCCTATAAGAAACCACATAACCTGTTTTGTAATAAACCTATCGAAAAAACTAGCATTTATATGGGATGTTGTACTGTATAGAAATGATATGCCGATAAGAAACAGCATAACCGTACAGATAACCAATGGCTTATCAATCCTTCTAAGAAAGACCTTTAATTTTCTCATAACAATTCCATCTCTTTCATCCTTTTAAATATCTTAGATGCAATTGTACTTGCCTGGCCGCCACCACTTCCACCATGCTCCAGGAAAACAAGCACAGAATACTGAGGCTTCCTATATGGTGCAAAACCCACAAACCATGAATGAGACCTCCCTTTATTCTGCTCGGCAGTACCTGTTTTACCTGAGACTATCAAGCCCTCAACCCTTGCATTGCGTCCCGTTCCATACTCCTTATCAACAACATCAGAAAGAGCCTTTTTTATCATACTCATGGTGCTATCTGCAATTTTGAGGCTTTGCGATCCTTGTGGCTTAGAACTATCTTTTTTTACCAGATATGGCTGAATAAGACTTCCTCCATTTGCAACCATTGAAATAAATCTCGCAACTTGTATAGGTGTAGCAAGTAAATAACCGTGCCCTATTGCTAAATTCAATGTCTCACCCCTATACCACCTTTCTCCCTTGGTAAGTAACTTCCACATCTTGGTAGGTACAAGCCCTGCGGTCTCGCCGATTAATTCTATTTGCGTTGCTTTTCCAAATCCAAACTTCGTTGCATATTTTGCTATTAAATCTGGCCCTACCATTTCGGCAAGATTATAGAAATACACATTGCATGAATTTGCTATGGCACCTACTAAATCAAGGCTCGAGTGCCCCTCTGGTTTCCAGCAATCGAAGGTCATGTTTCCTTTTCTGAACCTGCCCTGACAAGTAAATGTTGTATAAGAATTTATCTTCTTACTCTCTAAGGCCGCAACAGCAACTACAACTTTAAATACCGATGCAGGTTGATATAGGCCTAGAACCGCCCTGTTAAAAAGAGGCTTTCTCTTTGATCTTAGAATCCTTGAAACCTCACTCCTATTTCCAGGCCTTTGAAAAGACTCAGGGTCAAAGCCTGGCTTGCTGATCAAAGTTAAAATCTCCCCGGTGTTAACATCCATCACAATACAGGCGCCCGAAAAATCCCCCATCTGCTCATATGCAAAATCCTGCAGCCTTGCGTCTATGGTTAAACTCAGATCTTTTCCCTTTAATGGCTCCTTCTGACCTAAGATGGCAGCAAATTTACCTCTATTATCAACCTCTATTTGCATACCTCCACTCTCGCCTCTTAACTCAGAATCAAGCGCTCTTTCAATGCCGGATCTGCCTATAAGGTCTTTTATTTTATAACCATACACCTTGAGATACTTAAGCTCTTCCCTATTTATTTCGCCAAGATATCCGATAAGATGAGAGGTGGATTCCGGGTAATTGTAATTTCGCTTGGGTCTAGTCTGTATAAATATCCCGGGAAGAAGCAACTTATTCTCCTCAACCTGGAAAGCAATTCTCTTATCAACATCCTTTTTAACAACCACTGGGGCAAACGGAGCAAAATAGTTCTTTTTAAAGGTTTCATCAATTTCATCTTTACTCATGTTGATTAATCTCGAAAGATTTGAAATAGAAGCATTCTTGTCCTTTAATTCCTGAGGTATGATAACTATATCGAATACCAATCTGTTGCTTGCTATTGGAAATCCATTTCTGTCATAAATAATGCCCCTAGGTGCACTCATCGGTATCAGCCTTATTCTATTTTGCTCACTAAGCCTAAAATATTCTGGTCCCTTGATAAGCTGAGTATGCCCAAGGCCTATGGCCAAAATCACAAATGAGCCACCTATTAGACCTCTAAATAAATTTATTCTTTTTTGCATTTGCCTAACGCTTCATGTATTTAAACATTACATGTAATAAAAAAATCCCGACAATGGCCGTATACAGACAATACGGCATTGTATAAATAAAAATATGGCGGATTGCTGAGATGTTACCTATAGTAAGCTTAAGAAAGATGTAATTCATTATTGAAACAAAGAATGCACATGAAAAAGTAATAACAAAATGGGTGATTTTATTCTCAACATAAATCTTCTTCTTTTGTTTGCCCAGAAAATAGCCGCATACGGTAAAACCAAATAAATCTGCACCAAAAACTGAACCGCTTAGAATTCCCTTCAAAAAACCAGATATTATCCCAAAAAAAATCCCTTCTTTCTGTCCCCTCCGTAGGGCATAAAAAATAACATTAACCAAGAGAATGTCAGGGACCGCATATGAAATCTTTAGATTATGCAGTAGAGTTGCTTGAAGTAAAGCTGATAAAATTAAAATAAGAAAGCTTATCATTTTCTCTACAGTAAAGAAGTTAAGGTTTTAAATCTTAGGAAAGTTTAATCTAGCTGCAAACAGATTAACTCTTCGATTTTCGAAAAATCTACAAAAGGCTTAACCGTTGCAATTTGATATAATCTATTAAAATCTTTCTTATAAGAAACTACGGTGCCAACGGGTAGCCCCTTAGGATATACCCCTCCCTTTCCAGATGTCAATACTATATCGTTCTTTAATAGAGAGGCATTCACATCTACGTATTTCATTCTGCAAAGCCCTTTTCTGTAGCTCTCTAGAATAGCTTCATCGCGTGTAGTCTGCGTCATTACCGATACCTTTAAATTTGGATCCTTTATAAGCGTAACCCGCGCAATATTCTTACCAACCTCCGAAACCTTTCCAACAAGACCCAATGGGGCAATTACAGGCATATCAAGCTTCACACCATCATTGTACCCCTTGTTAATAATCAAGCTCATAGAAAAGGCCGACGCATCCTTACCTATAACCTGTACGCTGATAGTGCGGTATTGTAGGGTTTCTTTGAAGTCCAATAGTTTTTTTAGTCTTATATTTTCAATATCGATCTCACGAAAATCTATCAACCGCTGTTTTAATACTCCGACCTGTTTTTTCAGTTCGGTGTTTTCTTTATGAAGGTTCTTAAACTCAAATGCACTAGCCATATTTGAGAAGCTATTGATGAGCTTTAACGGTGTTTGTATAAGAGAAACAAATTCGAGCTTTATACTGCCAACTGTATTTGGGGGGAGTCTATTTGATACTAAAGGAATTAAGGCAAGACAAAATAGTAGCGAAACAATTTTAATGTTTTTCACATCTTATTATTATAAATAACCTCTTGTTTATTCCTCAAATTTTGATGGGATTGAAACTCTCTTAAGAAAAGACATATTTTCAAGACCTTTGCCGGTACCCAACACAACTGCTGTGATTGGATCCTCTGCTATATGCACAGGCAGACCTGTCTCTTCAGATATAAGCTTATCAAGACCCCTTAGTAATGAACCGCCGCCTGCTAATATAATGCCCCTTTCGATAAGATCTGCCGAAAGCTCAGGCGGGATTCTCTCGAGAGTAATTCTTATTGACTCTAGAATGGATGAGATTGGCTCAGAAAGTGCCTCTCTTACCTCCTCTGATGAAATTGTTATCATCTTTGGAAGTCCTGCTACAAGATCTCTACCTTTAACATCTATTGTTAATTCCTCATCTAAGGGATATGCAGATCCTACCCTTATCTTTATCTCTTCGGCGGTTCTCTCACCTATCATAAGGTTGTATGTCTTTTTAAGGTACTGGGTTATTGCATCATCCATCTCGTCTCCACCAACACGTACGCTCTTAGAAAATACAATATCCGCCAGCGATATAACCGCCACTTCTGTAGTACCGCCACCTATATCAATTATCATATTACCGGCAGGCTCCTGTATTGGCAGGCCTACACCTATAGCAGCTGCTTTCGGTTCTTCAACAAGATAAACCTCTCTGGCTCCTGCATGCATCGCGGAATCCTTGACCGCTCTCTTCTCAACTTCGGTAATACCGGAGGGTATAGCAATAACCATTCGAGGCTTTACCAGGTATCGCCTCTGATGAACCTTCTTAATAAAATACCTAAGCATATTCTCGGTTATCTCAAAATCCGCAATAACTCCATCTCGCATAGGTCTTATTGCCGATATGCTTCCAGGGGTTCTACCTAACATTCTCTTTGCCTCATCGCCTACGGCAAGCACAGTACCTGCTCCCTTTTGAATGGCAACCACTGAGGGCTCACAAAGAACTATACCTTGACCCTTTACGCAAACCAGGGTTGTGGCTGTACCAAGGTCGATTCCCATATCAAAAGAAAAAAGACCGAGTAACTGATTATAGATGTTTTTAAAGAAATCAATAATAAAACTCATAGAGTCCCCCTTATGCTTACAAGCGGAAGGTTTTGATCTTAAATATTAGGGTTCTAATTATAACAAACCCTTGTTTGATATGTCAATTTTTTTATATTAAAAGTTCTATTAATAATAATACTTAAAAAAACTTACTGGCGTGTCAATTTTTCTAATGTTTTGAAGAAATCTGGATACGATTTTGAAACACACTCAACTTGCATAATCTTAGAAGGTCCCTTAGCTAGAATAGCTGCTATCGCCATACTCATAGCGGTCCTATGGTCATTGTAGCTATTGAATGTTGAGCCCTTAATAGTATCAATAGAGGTACCTTCGATATAAACATTATCGTCTTGTGAATATATTTCAATCCCTATTTTGGTCAAATTATCAATCATAGAACTTATTCTATCTGTCTCCTTTACCCTTAACTCCGACGCACCCTCAATTACCGTTTTTCCCCTACTCAGTCCTGCCGCAACCATTAATATAGGAAGCTCGTCAATACATAGAGGTATCTCGCTCTTCCTTATTTTGGTGGATTTTAGATTTGAACTTTTTACCAATATATCACCTCTTAACTCCTGATTTACCAATTTTAAATTCTTAATCGCTATATCTGCCCCCATCCTTTTCAAGATCTTGATAAAACCTGTTCTGGTGGAATTTAGCCCGACATCTTTAATGAGCAATCTTGAACCCTTCATGAGAGTGGCGCCAACAATAAAAAAAGCAGCACTTGAAATATCGCCTGGAATATCTATCCTTGTAGCATGCAGCTCATGCTTACCAATAACGCTACAACTAAGCCCTCTAATCTTAGCGCCCCTAGCTTTAAAACATTTAAGTATTCGCTCTGTATGATCTCTACTTTTGAATTTCTCCCGAACTGTAGTTCTCCCCTTAGTATAGAGTCCAGCAAGTAAAATAGCAGACTTAACCTGTGC
>CAZOIE010000073.1:0-6936 GCA_964579905.1 uncultured Planctomycetia bacterium | reverse complement strand
CTTCGCTGGTGGAGGAGAGCCATTTATACACCCCGATATAATTAAAATAATAGAGCATGCTGCCTCTAAAAAATTTGAATGCCACTTTAACACAAATTTCACTCTTATAGATCGAGATTTAATAAAAAGGCTTATATCGTTAAGTAGTACACATATTCATCTTAACGTGAGTCTGTGGGCGGCGAGTGCCGATACTTATATCAAAACCCATCCAAACAAGTCCGCAGATATGTTTCACAACATTGTCGATATACTCAAGTTCTTTAGCGAAACTAAGACTGTAAGACATGTGCCGCATATAAATATCTATAATGTCCTTTCTAAGCTCAATTACAAAGAGGTTTATGATATTGTTAAACTTGCATATGATGTACAGGCTGATTCTGTTCAATTCGTTCCGATGGATCCAGTTGCAAATAAAACTGAACATCTTCTCTTAAATAAAGAAGAAAAAGAGCATGTATTGAAACAGCTTAAAGAGGCTAAGGATTTTCTGGATAATGATTTAAAGAATAAGGCAGGTTCCAATCTTTTTATATGTGAATACGATCAGATCGTAAGAAGGCTTTTAAGTAATGATGCTCCATCGGGGGAGTATGATGTAGCAAATAGCGATATGCCGTGTTATGTTGGTTGGGAGTTTGCTAGGGTTGCGGCAAATGGGGATGTCTATTTTTGTCTTAAGTCTAGTAATATGTCTATCGGGAATATTCTCAATCAGGATTTTAAATCAATATGGAACTCCAAAGTTCATAATGAGTTACGACACAAGGCAAAATGTTTTAAAAATACAGATCCCTTTTTTAGACAAGTCGGGTGCCATAAAACCTGCGACAATATGTGGATAAATAATAATGCCCAAGACAGGATAAATTCCTTAAATTTAATGGATAGGTTTTTAATATGTGGAATTAGGTTGCTGACTACTAGAAAGAGTTAGTTTTTATGATATTTAACGCTATAAAAAACAAGCTTAGCCGTAGGATTAAAAAAGTCAGGAGTTATTTAGACAAACCGGCCTTTAAGATAAAAAATTCTGATGACATTAAGAAACCTGATATTTTATTCGTGTTTTGTCCCCCTTGGGATGTTTATATGCCACCATTAGGTATATCCTATTTGTCAAGCGTTCTAAATAAAGCTAATTTTAAGACATTGATATTCGATATCAATATACAGCTTTTCAATAAATCAGCTAGAGAATATAAAGAGTTTTGGAAGCCTGAGAAGTATGATTATTGGGTGGATAAGAAGCTGTTTGGGAAGATAAAGGAGCAGTTTAAGGAGGAAATAGAAGAGGCTGTAGATAGGATTATAGATACCCATTCAAGAGTTATTGGATTTTCTGTGCATATGTCAAATAGGCTGTTTGCTATTGAGGTTGCAAGGTTGATTAAGCAAAAAGCAAAAGATAAACTTATTATTTTTGGTGGTTACGGTTGTTCTAATGAGCAAATGCGAAGCGAGATACCAGAGGCTATCTGCGATATCTTTGTTGTTGGTGAAGGTGAAGATACGATATTGGAGATTTTATCTAGGATTAGGGATGATTTAGACTTGAAAGACATAAAAGGCGCTATTGCTGAAAATGCGAATATCTTAGAACATAGAGAGCCAATCAAAGATTTAAGCACAATAGCTTTTCCCACATATAACGAGTACTTCCTAGACTCATATATAGATCCAACATTGCCCCTTTTATTAAGCAGGGGATGTATAGGAAGGTGCACTTTTTGTAATGATCATGTTTTAGCCAGGCCATTTAGAGTTAGGGATGCAGAGGATGTGTTTAAGGAGATTTTGTATCATTTTAGGAATAAAGGGGTAGCCTCATATAGCTTTAAGGACTTACTATGTAATGGAGACTCAGGCAACTTGGAAAGATTATGCGATTTGATAATCGCTGAGGGACTGGAATTGACATGGGATTCACAGGCTATCCCAAAGAAAGACATGACATTACAACTGCTTAAAAAGATGAAAAGGGCTGGTTGCCATACCTTGATTTACGGAATAGAGAGCTTTTCAAACAGGGTTTTAAGAAAGATGGGCAAGTATTTTAGCGCTGAGGACGCAATAGAAGTGCTAAAGTCAACAAAGATGGCCGGGATAAGAACGCTTATAAATATTATAGTAGGTTTCCCAGGAGAAACCGATGAAGATTTTATGCTCACCTATAATGCGATAAGGAATAATAATGCCCACGTAGATATGTTCTCTTCCTTAAATACATGTTGCGTAAACGCCGATTGTGATTTAGATGCAAATCACACAGAGTACGACATTACGTTACCCGGGGATCCCTTTGAAAGGGCCCTTAAGTGGTATGCTAATAGTAATGACAATACTTACGAAATCAGAAAAGAAAGAGCGCTTAAGCTTTTGGATTTACTAGATGAGCTTGGCATATCCTATATGTGTACAAATGCAAAACAAGAAAACAAAAGTGTTGATTGGAAAAAGAGAATGTCTGATAAGAATATAGAAAGGAATTATCAGTTAACTTAAGATATGAATACCGATTTAGTTATAAAAGGGATTGAGGATGGCTCACGCGCATTTACCGGTCCTGAGATAGTACATATAGATCTTACCAATAACTGTAACAATAATTGTATAGGCTGTTGGTGCAGGTCACCTCTTTTGAAGGATAAGGAGATGCCGGATGAGGAGAAGAGGCTTAGTTTACCGTATGATCTTATTAAAAACCTAGTTAAAGACATTGGTACCTTAAACGGAACTAGGCAGATTAAGCTTGTAGGCGGTGGAGAGCCTTTCATGCATAAAAACATTATGGATGTTATTGCCGATATAAAGAGACTCGATATAGAGGTTGATATAAATACGAACTTTACATTGGTAGATGAGGATATTGCAAAGAGGTTGGTTGAGCTTGAGGTAGATATATTGACGGTAAGCTTATGGGCCGGTAGTCCAAAGGTATATGTAGATACCCACCCGAATAAAACCGAAGAAACATTTCAAAAGATGAAAGAAGTATTGAGCTTTATCTCGAGCCTAAAATCTAAAAGAAAAACATCAAAACCCTGGATAAAAATATACAATGTTATATCCAACCTGAACTATTACGACGTAGAGAATATGGTGGATTTTGCTTTGGAGGTTAAAGCTGATGATGTTCAATTTGTTCTACTTGATCCGATCTTAAGAAGAACAGATTCTCTCTTATTAGATGAGTCGCAAACAAAGACCTTAGGATATACGTTCAGCAAGCTTGAGAAAAACTATGATTATAAGGGGTCGCTTTATCGGGATCCAAATCAAAAGGGTCAAATAGTAATAACCACCTTCGCGGATTTTAAGAGAAGGTTATCAAACAATAAATCTAAAGTCGGTATTTATGATGAAAATAAGATAGCTCAGATTCCCTGTTATGCTGGGTGGCTGTTTATTCGTGTTATGGCGACTGGAAATGTTGTTCCATGCTGCAAAGGTCACAGGATGTCCATGGGCAATATATTTGAAGAACCCTTTATTGATATCTGGAACTCAAAAAAGTATCAAGAGTTTAGATATAATGGAATAAATCTTAAGAAAACACACCCCTATTTTTCAAAAATCGGAAATGATGCTTCAAAGAAGACAGGATGTTATAATTGCGATAATCTATGGCAGAATGAACCTATGCATAGACTTCTTGTATCTAAGGGGATAAATGTTGAAAGTAGATCCCCGAAGGGGAGCCTGTTAAACAAGCTTATCGGTGTTTTTGCAAATTCATGATAAAAAACATAAAAGAGATTTTTAGCTATAAAGATACCCTTATAAATTTGATCAAAAAGGGAATAAAAACTAGATATAGCAATGCAATTCTTGGTTATGTCTGGACGGTACTTACCCCTGTCGCCTTTGCCATAATAATAGATTTTGTTTTTTCAAATATTATAAACGTAGGAATTGAGAATTTTGCATTATTTGTACTCTCCGGGTTATTTGCATGGAATTTTTTTGCAAGCTCTACTACAGAATCTTCTTTATCCATTATTCAAAGTTCTGATGTTGCACAGAAGTTTCGTTTTCCTATTGCAATAATACCTATATCGACAGTTTTTGTGAATTTATTCATTTTTCTAATTTCGCTAACTGTAATATTACCGTTCTTTCTAATAAAAAGCGGCGGGGTATTGGGAGCACTTGTTTTTTTGCCGATAATTACAATCCTGCTTGCTTTTTTTGTAATTGGGATTGCCTTGTTGTTATCCAGTACAAACGTATATATTAGAGATGTACATCATTTATTTTCAACATTAATATTGCTTTGGTTTTGGGTAACCCCGATTTTTTATTCTATGGAGATGGTTCCCGAAGGATATAGGTGGATTTGTCTCTTTAATCCCATGACTGTATTTGTGAATATATATAGACAGGTTTTATTTAGCGCTGTACTGCCAGGTGTTTTTGACATCTTAATAGCTTGCGCTATTTCTTTGTTTTCTTTAGCGGTAGGTCTTTTTGTATTCAAGAAACTCGAACCAAATTTAGCAAAGAATTTGTAAGAATGAGCGATTGTATAATTAAATTAGAAGATATATGGTCTAAATACCGGATAAAGTTCATTGAGAGTAATAAAACTATCTGGGAAGATATTTGGGCTATAAAGGGAATAAGCTTTCAAGTGTTTAAGGGGGAGTCTATAGCCCTAATAGGGGATAATGGCTCCGGTAAGACCACCTTACTTAAATTGATTTCAGGGCTTTTGAAGAATGAAAAAGGGGAACTTGATGTTAATGGCAGCGCTTCAGCGCTACTTGAGATAGGCTCAGGATTCCATCCTGATCTTACAGGGCGAGAGAATATATATTTAAATGCATCCTTATTTGGCCTTACGAAAGAGCAGGTGAACTTGAAGCTAGACAGTATAATTGAGTTCTCTAAGCTTGGTAGATTTATAAACGCACCCGTTAAGGTTTACTCCCAGGGTATGTTTGTGCGGTTAGGTTTCTCTATTGCGATTCATCTAGATCCTGATATTTTGCTTATTGATGACTCTTTGGCAGTAGGCGATGTGTCCTTTCAAAAGAAGTGTATTGAGAAGATAGAGGAGCTTAGTGAGTCAGGAAAAACCTTGATGATGGTTACGCATGATATTGGTCTAGCGAGGAGATTATCGACACGAGGTCTTTTGCTTAAAGATGGAAAACTTACAAAGGATGGTTCGATAAACGATGTAACAACCTTCTACGCTAAAACATCTGGACACAAGAGGGGTATAGCTAGCTTTTCAAAGGATAATTCTCAAGTTATCTTTAATAATGGAAGGACAATTATTTCCCAGGATCAATATCCCATTACGACCAATAGCGGTTTGAGCTATTCCTTCAATGTGATGGATAAGGAATTAAGGCCAGATTTTGGGCAGTGGAATGTTATAAGATGCTCTGATGAAATAATTCATACCCAGAGAGAGCTTATAGATTTTGGTACACATGAGAATCTTTTAATAGAGCAAAAAAACAATAATACCTTTTTGTTTAATTTAGGAATAGATTTAGGCAAAGATGTCAAGCTAACAAATTTTAACTTAAGGGTATTTTTGAGTGATTTGTTCAAATCCTTTTGTATTAATAATCTAAATAGTGAGATAAGTGAAGATTTTTTTGAGGTGAGGATTTCAGAAAGTAGTGTTGTTATATTTAAGACAAAACCGGACGATAAATTTTTCGTTTTAAAATCGAATAATGAGCTTTATGGTAGAATCAAGCAGGGAGGCGCATAAGGTTATGATCTCACTTTATCTAAGATAAGAGATGATGAGAGCTTTCGTAGATTTGAATTTTCATTTGAAATAAAACTATGCAATAACAAGAAAGATCTACTGAGCTATTTATCTAAAAACTTAGCCCAAAGAAGTCTGTCGCACGATGGTTGTTTATTAAAAGTCGAAGATAACAAGATAAAAATTGCATTCAAAGACAAGGTAATTACTAAGTTATCCGGCCTTATGAGTGCAATATATTCTGATGCTAAATGGCATGATTCAAGCCAGGCTGTTTGGTCTGTTGATAAACCTGATTCAAACACAATTTCAGTAAAGACAAGATGGGCCAATTTGCCAATAGTCCAAAATTGGAGATTCAAACTAGATAAGAATATTATCAATTGGGATGTTGATATGGAGGTAAAAGAGAGTTTTGAAGCCAAGGAGCATAAGATTGGCGTATTGCTTACAGATGAGTACGCCGAATGGGTTAGTTCTTATGAAGATGGTACGTTTCCTGCGTTAAGTGCCAATTGGGAAAATATATCCCTTAAGAATAATAATACAGATTCGATAGGTGTAAAAAATCTCATATCTTCATCCGCTCAAGCGTTGCCGGGGATGTTATTTTTTATAAAAAATAAGGATGCGAACAACTTACCCCTCATACAGAATTCAGATGCTTTGTGCTCTAGCAGGTCTTTAAATGCCAAACTACCATCAAAGTTATATCAACCTGGCAAGTACCACTACTTTTCCGGTTCTCTTGAAATTGTTGAGAATAAGGAAAGTATTAGGCAGTATCTTCATAGAAACAAAGATGAGCTTATTCTATCAAATACCATATCATCTAATATTTTTTCTCTGAGCGCTGAGGAGGCAAGAATTAATATTAGGTATAAGGATAAGAAACTTACAGAGCTTTCCGGACTTAATACAAGATTTAGGTATAAGGATGTTGAATATGAGGCATCAGGGGCGATTTGGAGCATAGAAAAGTTAGGTGATAATAATTTAGAGTGCAAAGTGACTTGGCCAGATTGTCCGTTTTCACAAATCTGGAATTTTGGAATTCTAGACCAGGGCAAGTTATCGGTCGAGATGAGCATAGTGGCATGCGAGAATCTTTCTATTGATAATTTATCAACGGAGTTACTTATTTCAAACAAGTATAAGCGGTGGTTTACCCAAAAAGAGGAGGGTGTTTTTGATAATCT
>CAZOIE010000072.1:1068-6938 GCA_964579905.1 uncultured Planctomycetia bacterium | reverse complement strand
ATGAAACAGAATCAAAGAGGCTTATTGCTGAGGAGCTTTTTATACCCGCATACGACATGATGTTAAAAACATCTCATATATTTAACATGCTTGATGCAAGGGGCGTTATCAGTCCAACTGAAAGACAAAGGTATATAGCGCGCGTTAGAGGTTTGGCAAAGGGTTGTGCGCTTGGTTATCTAAACCTTAAAGGCGAAAATTTAAAAGCTAAGAAGCCAAAGAAAACAAAAAAGAAATGAAAAAGAGGATAAAGAAAAAGAAATTAGAAACGTCAGATTTTCTATTGGAGATTGGTACTGAGGAGATACCTTCTGGGTATCTTGATAGTGCTCAGAGTAACTTGAGGACACAAGCGGACAAGTTCTTAAAAGAAGAGCTACTTGATTTTACTTGTATCGAAACCTATGCCACTCCAAGACGGCTCGTATTATTTATCAAGGGTCTAGCTGGCAAGCAGCGTGTCCAGGAGACTGTTAGGCGTGGGCCAAGCTATGAGGTCTCATATTCAGATAACGGCGAGCCAACCGAAAAACTTTTAGGCTTTATGAAAGGGCTTAATCTAAAAGAGAAAGATATCAGAATAGTCAATGATGAAAAGGGTAAGAAATATGTCTGCGCCAAGATTAAGCCTTCGGCAAGATCTGCCCAACATGTCTTACAAGGTATAGCGCCCAAGCTAATCTCAAAGATAGACTTTCCAAAGAGCATGGTTTGGGAAAGCCACCTGATCAGATTTGCAAGACCCATAAGATGGATTTTGTGCCTTTATGGCCCTATGCCCATCAACTTTACCCTGGGCACAATACGAAGTAATGACCAAGGTCCATCCACCCGTGGCCATAGATTTCTTAAGAAAGAGCCTATTAAGGTTAAGGATGCAAGTCAGTATTTTAATTTAATTAAAAAATCCTTTGTAGTTTTAGATCAAGATGAAAGAAAGCAGAAAATAGAAAAGGATGTCAAAAATAAATTATCGACATTAAAGGCAAAGGATATTATCAATAGAGACCTGATAGATACCATAAAATATCTCGTTGAATATCCGGTTGCCTTCACAGGAGAATTCGATAAAGAGTATTTGAGATTGCCAAGTGAGATAGTAGTTAACACTATGACAAAGAACCAGAGGATCTTGGCTGTTTGTGATAGCAAGAATCGCTTAATGAATAAGTTTATAGCCATCCTAAATGGAAGGTCAACAAAGCAATCTCAGGTTAAGAAGTATTATGAAGGGGTACTTGATGCAAAGTTAAAAGACAGCATATTTTTCCTACAGGAAGATACAAAGACAAATCTTAACGATAGACGTGCTTCGCTGAAAGACGTAATTTTCCAAAAAGACGTAGGTTCATTTTTTGATAAAACGGAAAGATTGGTTGCAGTTAGTGGGTTTATTGCAGATACGCTAAAGCTCGATAGCAAGCAGAAGGAGAATATCAAGAAAGCAGCTGAAATTTCAAAGGTTGATCTTACAACACAGATGGTAAAGGAGTTTCCGGACTTACAAGGAGTCGTGGGGGCTGAATATGCCCGTATGGAGGACTACGATAAAGCTATAGTAAATGCCATAAGCGGACATTACCTTCCTCGGTCTGCAAATGATAAGTTACCAGAAGATAGAATTAGCATGATCCTTTCGCTTTCTGATAAACTTGATAACCTTGTTAGTCATTTTGTTGTTGGTATTCAGCCAACCGGTAGCGAGGACCCATACGGTCTAAGAAGAAATGCCGCCGGATTTATTAATGTATGGCTTAAGCTTGACCATGATTTTATGTTATCACTTGACAATTTGATCAATACGTGTTTAAAATTGTTGCTTAAAAAAAATCAGGCCCCAGAGAAGAAGCGGCTTGTAAGCTTTATCAAAGAGAGATTTTATGCGCTCTTCAATGATCACCCCAAGGATTTACTCGATTCAGTTTTATCAAGCAATTTTGATAATCTTACAGATGTACAACGAAGAATAATAGAGCTTAGCCAGATAAGAGACAAAGATAGCTTTGAGCAATCAAGGGTGATTGTAGAAAGAACCGCTAACATGCTCAAATCTCTCCCTGGTGCTGATGTAAAATTATCTAATGTTGATCCTAGCCTCTTTAAAGAAAAAGAGGAAGAGGATCTTAATAGGATATTCATAAGTTTTAGAGATAGCACAGATTTTATCCTGAGAAGTAAGAAGTACAAGGAATTCACAGAGATATTCGCAAGAGATTTCTTTAGGAAATTGAATAGTTTTTTTGACGTTGTACGCGTTAACGTTGAAGATGAAAAAATAAAGCTTAACAGATTAGCGCTACTTGCAAAGATAAATAAAATTTATTCTGACAATGTCGCTAATCTCGCTCTAATAGTCAAAACAGAGCACAAATAGTGCAAGCAAAGTAATGCAGGCAAAACTAAACTAACTTGTAACAAAATAGGAGGAAGCAGTAAAATGAGTAAGGCTAAGTTTGTATACTTCTTTGGTGGAGGCAAGGCAGAGGGAAAAGCTCAGATGAAGGAATTACTTGGTGGAAAAGGGGCAAATCTTGCCGAGATGACGAATCTTGGAGTACCTGTACCGCCAGGTTTTACTATATCTACAGAGACTTGCATTTTTTATTACAAGAACAACGAGCAGTATCCTGAGGGTTTGGAAAACCAAATAAAAGAAAACCTGAAAAAGCTTGAAGATGTTACCGGCAAGGGTTTTGGAGATACCAAAAATCCTCTTCTAGTGTCTGTGCGATCCGGCGCGGTAATATCTATGCCGGGTATGATGGATACCGTTTTGAACCTTGGATTAAACGATGAGACGGTACAAGGTCTTATTAGCAAGTCAAATAATGAAAGGTTTGCTTATGATTCCTATAGACGTTTCATTCAGATGTTTTCAAATGTTGTTTTAGAGGTTGAGCATGAGCTTTTTGAGAAGTTGCTTGAGAAAAAGAAACATTCGCTAAACGTAACACTCGATACCGAGCTTGGTAAAGATGCACTAAAGGAATTGGTTGCTGAGTTCAAGAAGCTTGTCAAAGATGAGAAAGGAATCGATTTTCCAACCGACCCCAATGAACAGCTTAAAATGTCAATAAATGCTGTATTTGGTTCCTGGAACAACAACCGCGCTATTACATATAGAAATTTAAACGGTATTCCCCATGATCTTGGTACAGCGGTTAATGTGCAGACCATGGTTTTTGGAAACATGGGCACCAACTCAGGTACCGGTGTGTGCTTTACCAGGGATCCGGGAAATGGTGAGAATAAGTTCTACGGCGAATATCTAATGAATGCACAGGGTGAGGATGTTGTTGCAGGGATAAGAACACCTCAGTCGATAGAGCATTTAAAGAAAGAGATGCCTGAAGATTACGACGAACTTGTTGAGATTTACCAAAAGCTCGAGAAGCATTATGCAGATATGCAGGATATGGAATTTACCATAGAAGAGGGTGAGCTCTATTTGCTACAAACAAGAACCGGTAAAAGAACAGCCCAGGCTGCTGTTAAGATCGCGGTTGATATGGTAAATGAAGGTTTGATCGATAAGGAAACAGCTTTACTACGAGTGAGCCCGGAACAAGTTGAACAGCTTCTTCATCCAACTATTGATCCAAATGTAAAGTTGAAGGTTGTTGCCAAGGGCCTGCCCGCTTCTCCGGGTGCAGCCGTTGGCAAGGTTGTCTTTGATTCAGATAAGGCAATTGAGTCAGGACAAAAAGGCGAGAAGGTTATTTTGGTTAGACTTCAGACCTCACCTGAAGATGTAGGCGGAATGGCTGAAGCTCAGGGTATTCTAACTGCAACCGGCGGTATGACATCTCATGCAGCGGTTGTTGGTAGAGGAATGGGTAAGTGCTGCGTTGTCGGATGTAACAGTGTTGCTATAAGAGAGGAAGAGGGAAACTTTAGTGTTGGTGATGTTACAGTAAAGGCAGGCGATTTTATTACGCTAAATGGAACCACCGGTGATGTAATGCTTGGTGAGGCCTCTTTGGTTGAGCCTCAGCTAAAGGGAGAGTTCAAGGAGCTTATGAGCTGGGCCGATAACGTAAGAAAGCTGGCGGTTCGCACAAACGCGGATACTCCATATGACGCTAAGGCAGCTCGTGATTTTGGTGCAGAGGGTATTGGCTTATGTCGTACAGAGCACATGTTCTTCGGGCAAGACAGGATTTCAATTGTGCGCCAGATGATACTTGCCGATAATGATGCAGCGAGGCAGAAGGCACTTGATAAATTGCTGCCTATGCAAAAGTCCGACTTTAAGGGAATATTCAAGGCAATGGAGAATTTGCCTGTTACAATTAGGTTGCTTGATCCACCGCTACATGAGTTTTTACCGGCAACTGAGGAGGACGTTGAAAAGTTAGCAAGTGAGCTATCTATTGATGTTAAGGTGCTAAAAGAGAAGATAAGCAGCTTGCATGAGTTTAATCCTATGTTAGGGCATCGTGGTTGCAGGCTGGGTATTACCTATCCTCAGATATATGAAATGCAGGTTCAGGCAATAATTGAGGCAGCGTGCGAACTTGCAAAGGATGGCCAGAAGATAATTCCAGAGATTATGATTCCCCTGGTTGGTCATATTAATGAGCTTAAGATTACCAAGTCCTCGCTTGTTAAGGTGGCCGATAAGACCATTAAGGAATCTGGTATAAAACTTGATTATCTTGTTGGGACTATGATTGAGGTACCAAGGGCCGCGCTTACAGCAGATGAGATTGCAAAAGAGGCGGATTTCTTCAGCTTTGGAACAAACGATCTTACCCAGATGACATTTGGTTTTTCAAGGGATGATGCTGGAAAGTTTCTGCCGTTCTATGTGGAAAAAGAGATTCTTGAGAAAGACCCATTTATGACAATAGACCAGAATGGGGTTGGCCAGCTTGTTAAGATAGCCGTACAAAAAGGAAGATCCATAAGTCAAAAGCTAAAGGTAGGTATTTGTGGTGAGCACGGAGGCGAAGCTAAATCGGTAGAATTTTGCCATAAGGCAGGCTTGGATTATGTTAGCTGTTCGCCATTTAGAGTTCCCGTGGCGCGTCTTGCTGCCAGCCATGCAGTTTTGAAGGAGAAAAAAATAAATAATTAAGCTATGGACCCCATAAAACTTTATCTAAAGGATATTAAAGATATTCCTTTGCTTACTGCTGAGGAAGAGTTAAAACTTGCAAGGCGTGTAAAGAAAAATGATAAGAAGGCAAGGAAGACAATGATTCAGTCTAACCTTCGTCTTGTTATTAATATTGCAAAGAAATATAGTTTTCTTGGGATTCCGATGTTGGATTTAATCGAAGAGGGGAACCTTGGCTTGATAAAAGCGGTCTCCAAGTATAACCCTAAAAAGGGATTTCGCTTTAGTACATATGCAGCCTGGTGGATAAAGCAATACATTTTGAGGGCAATAGCCAATCAGGGTAAAACCATAAGAATTCCTGTTTATATGGTAGAGACGCTTGCGAAATGGAAGAAGATAAAGGAGTCTCTTACGCAAAAGCTTGGCAGGACCCCTGACATGAAGGAAATCGCAAAGAAGATGAAGTGCTCCATTAAGAGGGCCACCGAGATAGGCAACCTGATTTCCAAGACAACCTCGCTTGACGCGCCTATTGGAGCTGATGAACAGGGTCAGGTTATGGACCTAATTGAAGATGGAAATTCTGAATCACCAGCAGACGAGCTTAACAAACTCTTAAGAAATGAAAGGATAAAATCTATTTTAAGTAGGCTCAAGAAGAGGGAACAACAGATTCTCTCTTTAAGATATGGCTTATCAGATGGGACAAGGTATACCCTGGAGGAAACAGCCAAGCGTTTCAAGATAACAAGGGAGCGCGTTAGGCAGATCGAAAATGCCTGCCTTAAAAAGCTTAAGTTTTTCC
>CAZOIE010000072.1:304-1040 GCA_964579905.1 uncultured Planctomycetia bacterium | reverse complement strand
AATGCGAGCATTTAAAAGGAGTGGATAATGGAGAGCATCAAGAAAGCAATTCGCACCGTACCCGATTTCCCAAAAAAGGGAATTCTGTTTTATGATATTACCACTTTGCTAAAGGATGGTAAGGAATTTAAATCTACAATCAACAAATTATCGTCAAAGTATGCAAAAAAGAAAATCGATGTTATTGTAAGCGTTGAATCCAGGGGATTCATTTTCGGATCTGCAATGGCATATAAACTTGGTTGCGGCATAGTGCCTGTTAGAAAGAAAGGGAAGCTTCCTTCAAAGACTATAAGCGCTACCTACAACCTTGAGTATGGTACAGATACATTAGAGATTCATACAGATGCCATAAAGAAAAATTCTAGGGTATTGATAGTGGATGATCTTTTGGCTACCGGAGGAACTACCAGCGCTACCATTAAATTAGTTAAGAAGTTAAAAGGTAAGATAGCCGGAATCGTATTTCTTATTGAGCTTTCCTTTTTGAAGGGTAAGGATAAATTAAAGGGTTACGATTATTATTCACTGCTTAAATATGATGAATAACTAACGTGCGCCTGTAGCTCATTAGGATAGAGCAGAGGTTTCCTAAACCTCGTGCGGGAGGTTCGAATCCTCTCAGGCGCACCAAATAAAAAAGGTTATGATAGACCTACACACACATTCAATTCTAAGCGATGGCGTTCTCCTTCCTTCAGAGCTTGCAAGGCGTGCTGAAGATAAAGGCTATAAA
>CAZOIE010000072.1:0-294 GCA_964579905.1 uncultured Planctomycetia bacterium | reverse complement strand
AAGCCATTGCCATAAGTGATCACGTTGATGAGTCAAACATAGATTTTGTTGTTGAGAAACTTGTTAAGGTATGCAAGAGACTTAACAGGCTCATGAAGATGAAGGTAATACCTGCCATTGAGATTACCCATGTTCCGCTTAAGAGTTTCACAAATATGATTAAGTATGCAAGGGCAAATGATATCAAGTTGATACTGGCTCATGGTGAAACTATTGTAGAGCCGGTTAGAAAGGGTACTAACCTACGCGCACTTAATGAAGACATAGATATCCTAACCCACCCTGGCTTGATCA
>CAZOIE010000071.1:0-7083 GCA_964579905.1 uncultured Planctomycetia bacterium | reverse complement strand
GGTCTTTGGCGAAGCCGATTATGAGGCACATCGAGCAATATACCGTGGAATTCAGAGAAAGATTTTTGGAAAAGAGAACCCCCTAGGCGAGGTTCTTCGCCGGTACATAAATATTCAGGCTGCTCGCAGATTAGCAGAGGAAGGAGATGTTGCGGAAGCCGAGAATTTACTCCTTGAGGTACTTGGCAATAAGGAGCGTTATCGTAATCGTAACTCTGAAATTGATCAGGCAACAGGAAAAACAATTGTTGCAGATGTTAATGATCTGCTTAGACTGGCTGAGTTATCTCTTAATGTGCAGACCTATCAGTCCTCAGATAGCAATAGAAAGTTCTCTGCATTTAACTACGTTTCTATTATTAGTTTAAATCCCGCCATCATTCCGTTACTTAGAACCCAACATGTAAAGCTCTTGCGTATGGGTTTTTTAGCAAATGATTATTTTTTGATAATGAGTCGCTTTATAGCGTATAGTAATTCTAACATTATGCCCGTGCCACTTGAAGAAACCTATTTGGTTAATCCCGAGTTTATAGAATTAGCAGCTTGTGTTGCAGAGCGGTTTGGCAGGCGTCGAGAAAACAAAGGAAGGATAGTTTCCCATCAATTTATTCGTTTAGCGAGCGGGTATCATATGCCTAGCACGCTCCCTGATAAATCAGCAATAGAATTTTTGCTAACACATAAAGATACCATACTTAGCCTGGAATTACCCATTCTTAAGACTTACCTGCTGCATATGTCAGGTTACCAGAACACACATAGTGATCCATATGATGAGAGAGAAGATTATAAAAACCCTCTATCGAGTCAAAGAGTACTCAAACAGTTACAGGATTTACAGGATAGCCCGGATAAGGCAATTGCCTATTTACACCTGATGAGTTTGCATCAAGACGCACCGGAAATATTCATTCGACACGGGCTTCTTGATAATTTTTTATCTATGCCTACAGAACACCAGATTGCGCTAGCACAGTATATCTATCATCACCCTAAATCTGGTAGATTAAATGAGCTGACAGAAGAATCAATTATAGCTATTTTTAACCCCGAAGTACTTCAACTCTACGAGCGTTATGGTGTTTTGATAAATCCTATCATGCGGGCTTTGCAATATTTTCCTGAAGATCTTGATTTATATGTGAGTTCTAGCGGACCTACCGAACTGACAAAACGGATTTTAGAACTTCAGATGGTTGGCATTGGAGAGGCGTATGTGGATAATCTTACTCCACAATTTGCTTTTGCTAAGATGTGGGATGGTGTCAAAGGCAGAAGAGCCCTACAGAAAATCTCAGTACTAGACGCACTCATTGTTCTTGCGAAGAAGGATGCTGAGTCAACGACTCACATACTAAGTATTCTGAATAGGTTTCCAACGCAGGCGAAAGCAATTCTTGCCTTAGGAGTTCCAGGGAATATTGTAAACATGAACCCAGAGGTTAGAGAAGCATATGTTACGAATGTAAGGAGCGCAGATCCGGTTCTGTCTAATACGGCTCATCAATGGATAGAGGCACATGTAGTTGAAGCTGTTTCGGCATTGAAGGGCCCTGTTGCTTTTCGAGCATTTGCTATACGATTTAAAGACCCCCAATTTGTAAGGATGTTGCGTGAATATACATCACTTAGAACACAGTTTGTCCCTGGGCTGTGGCAACAGCCAACAGAAGAGGCCCAAGCGGCGTATATCCGGCATATAAGCCCGCAACTGGCCAAGCAAAACACTCTTGTGGCAGATTTAGAAGCAAGGGTAAAAGATAAGGGGCTAAAGGAAGACCTTCTTGATGCTATTTCAGTTAATGAAGCCTTCGCGGCATATATTTCGGACTTAGGAGAGACCGGCGGGTTTGAGTTTGTTATTGCTCTAATGGAACACTCAGTAAACCTTGCGCAGGGTTACCTGGTAATTACTGGAGCTCTTTTAACCCAGCCTAGCCTGAGTACGGAGAATTATCGTAGTCTGGCGGATACCTATAAGGAAACCCTGCTTTCTGAGCCGGAGGGCTTTGCTTTTGGATTATTAGAGCTTGTGAGCAGAAATCCTAGCCTAATCGGACAGGTTGATATTGCACGCCTTAAGCAACTCTACTATAACTCAGCAGTCGTGTTTAATAAGTACATGATTGCTGTAGCTTACAACCTGGAACTGTTAGATTCTGATGAGCTTTATCAAGAATTAACTATTGCACTTTCTGAGCACCCTCAGGCTATTGTGCAGCCTCTGGTGATAAAAAATTTTAGACGTGATTTACGTGGAATGCTAATGTCTATTGAATCAATTACCAATCGAATTCCTACCGGAGAACAACTAGCAAAATTCCTAATTGAAATTAGCAAGAAGCATGTTTTGAATGTTGGTTTTTTCAAACAGCACTCTGCATTACTAAAACGCACCCATCCATTAATCCTAGATCGTCTCGCGCCCACATTTAGAGATGATTTGCTGTATGGAACGCAGGTTTCTACAGAGGCGCTGGAGGCGTTAACGGAATTTTCTAACCCGGCAGTTGCAGTTTTACTCTTGGATATAATAGTTCGCTTAGAGTGGCGCTTACGTAAAGGAGGAGACGAAACCGAAATTAACCGGCAAATCGCTCAAGTTGTGGGATGGTTTTCAGATTCCAAGATACTTTCCCAGCTTCTTTCGGTATCAGAGAAACGCGTAAAACTTGTTAAAAATGGAATTGGGATAGCGCAAAAGAAGAAAGTGGATGTTGATACCCAGCTTCAAATGGTCAAGTTTTTGTTAACAGCTAATATAGTAGATTCGACCGCCAAGGTTCTAGTTGGTTTACTTCGAACTACAGCAGACCATGAATTCATCCGCCGACTATTTAGCGAAGATACAGTTAGTTTCCTCCAAAGTGTAACAGCCACTTTTGACACAGTTGTTGCAGAAACAATAATAAAATCCTTAAAGACTACTGTTAAACATGATTCTTTGCTCGAAGAGTACCTGCACCCAGGCTACCTCGATGACTTAAAAACTAATGTTTATGCTGCGTTTGGTTTGGATCATACCGAGAGTTTTGTAAACAATATTAGTCCGGCAGCCTTGCAACTTTTTGGCCAACCTGCAGATGAGTTTAGTCAATCTATAGACGTTCTCAATATGCTGCTTGGAAGCAATAAGGTCAAATCACGATTGAATTTAGGCGAGTTCGGCCTTGTTAATAAGTGGTTAAAAGTGATAAAAAAAGTGGATGAACTAGGTCTCATGGGTGAGTTGGAAAGTAAGATGGAGGCAGCCCCACAGTCCCGGCGCGCAACATGCCTAACGGTTCTTAGCGCAGCGGATGAAGATACCATTATATTATTTTTATCTTTATCCATCGACTCTGCCAGGCCGTGGTTTACTAACCCACAGGCTCTTGCTGATCTTAATAAGGTTTACAGGAAGCTCGTTGTTTCCGGCGGGATTGAATATGATAATGTTAAACCGTTTATAAGGAGAATTCTGGAAGGCGGGAATCGCAGCTATGTGAAGGAGATTCAAACATTTACAGATGCACTACGAACGAAGGACGCCGGTGATCATCTTTCCGGCATTGGGGATTTCTTGGGTAGAGCTACAAAGGCAAACCGCAAGGGCTTTTCCAAACATATCAAAATTTTACGTCTTGTGGGCGATCTCCTACAAGTGCGTAATGGTATTAAAGGGGTTAAGGAGCTTGAAGATATTCAGCAGCTTATTGCTGCTGAGGTCAAGGCTATTATTGGAGCAACCAAGCCTAACCTAGAAGCTGCCAGGAATGGTTATAATAAAGCGTTGCAACAGCTCCTGTTTGGAACTACGGGCGTATCAGAATTGCCGGAAGCTCTTGAGCAAGAGCCGTCCTATTTAAGCAAGATTATAACTGTAATTACCCTTTATTATACCATAGAGAACCATGGCGGAGGAAGTAAAGCTGATCTAGTGGCCATGAAGGAGCATGTGCGCGAACTCTTAGCGGAGTTTCAGCGTACGGGAGACCCAACACGACTTAGAACAATTATTTTTGGTTTAGGCCCGAATCAGATCGAGATAGAACGACTTGAAGAGGCAGGATATGACAGGCGCCTATTTGAAAAGGGCATAGAGGTTGAGCAGATTGCAACGCTTTCCAGTGAAAAAACCCGTTTAGAAAAAGCCAAAGGGACTATTGAGCTTCTTTCTCAAGAGTTAGTTGAAATTGCTGCTCAAATTGGTTATAAACCAGAGGATGTTTCTAGAGAGCAATTGGCCGAGGTACGGTTTGACAACTACGAGGACGCGCAGGCATTTGTCCAAGCTATGGAAGTAGCACTTCCAACCCATGCATTCAGACAGCGGGCAAACGAGATTTTAGATAGTATACGCACAATGGAAAAGGAAGCTGCTCAAAAAGTAGTAGCGGCTCGCCAGGAGAAAATTCGCATTACAGTAAGTAAGGATTTTCTAGAGGAAGCTACTGCAGGCGTTGGGGTTCCAGGATGCTTTAACCCTAACGGGATTCATCGTGAGATGCCGATAGCCCATGCCCTTGAGGCAAATGCCTTTTTTGCCCGTGCCTATGATGAGTCCGGGAAAATGATAGCAAATGCCGTGCTAGCTCTAACTGACGATGGAGTGGTTGTGTATCCTTCCTATAGCAGCCGGCCCGAACTTGACCTAGATGAGGTGTGGCTTGAAACTTGGAAGGTTTTATCTAGGTTGTCCCCGGCTGTGATTTTGGTACCGGGAAAACGTAACAAGTCCGCTGGCTTTGGAGCGGCTGAACTGCTACCTAAGACAACAGGTTTGAAAGCGACAAAAAGACATACGCTATGGGGAGGAATGTACTACGATTTTGGCTCCAGCAACCCAAAGGGCGATGTATCTTACGATTTTTCTGAGGCCATTGTCCTTAAAGGGGAGCAGTTCCATGACGTTCCAATAACCTTGTTGGAACGCAAACCATTGCTTTCTAAAAAAGAATCTGGTCTTCCCACAGAAACTTCCGCAGCAGAAATAGAAGTATCTGAGGAAAAATTGTCTAAGTTGGAGAAGCAGGTTATACAGAAAGAACTCTTTGGGCTCAATCTAAATCTTAATTTAGGTCCAATCCTGTCAGTTATGGAAGATGTTATTCTTCGAGATTCAAAAGAAACCCTTGATGAGAGGTTTGCTGGTTTAACGGCCAGGAATCGGCAGGCAGAGACATTAGAACAAGACATAGCCTTGTTGCGTCAGAAATTAGTTGAAATCCAAGAGATATATCAAGATTCTTACAGGCGCAACGAATATCGTATTCGAAAAGGCATAGATATATTCCGCGATAAGCTCAAGAAAGCCGTAAAGAAGGCACAGAGAGAGGGAGTTTCTATTTCTACTGAGAGGGAGATATTAGAAATGTTTAAAGAACTACTCGTAGATGGTATGGGAGCTGACCTTGCCATTGAAGAGATTTGGAAAGCGGAAGATAGTGAAGCTGCTAGCCGTGTGGCTAAGCGCAGGAAAGGAAAATTGCAGCCAGAACAATTAGAGGAATTGAACTCTGAGCTTACTCGCGCAGTCAACTTGCTAGCAGAAGAAACAGTAGGGCCTATTAAGCGCGACCTCTTTGAACAACTGTTTGGCGAATATCTCCCAAAGGGTTCAGAGGTTGTGCTTCATGGAGAAATGATGATGGAAGGAGATACGGTGGAGCTTGAATTAATTCCTCACGGAGAAAAACTGCCTTTACTTGATCAAGATAAATTTCCAGAAGGCAGAGCCACTTTGCAGTTTGAGCTGTATGTTCGTAATGGACAAGTGCGCATGGAGCTTGTAGATATTGTGGCCAAAGATATAACAAACCCACTGGCATTCTATCGAGCTCTAGAGCAACTAACCTTCTATATTGCAGATATGCTGGAGCAACCGGTTATTTTAGAAGCTGAAACCGCTTTTTTCCAAACCCGCTCTCTTTGGAGTTCGCAAGATAGAAGATTTAGATTGGCTAGTAGATCGAGAGATGTATCTGAGGTATTAGGTTGGCAGCAAGTTCGACAAACCCAGAGCCTCATCAAAGGTTTATGGATTAGAGAAGTGCAATCCCTGCTTCGCGAACTGGGAATTCGTATGGCGGACTTATCAACACATGGCATAGACCAGGAACATTTTGTTTATTATGAAAAACTAATTCGTCCAACTCAGCCAACGCCAGCTCAGACTGCAATGCTCCTGGCAGATGATATGAGCGAAGAATTTGCTGAAGGAACCGGCCTTCAAGCTGAATACGCCGCATTTGAACTCACAGCTCAAAATGATCCTTACAACAGCCCGCTTAAAGATTACGCAGGTGAAAATTATAAGGTTCATGTTGGTGAAGAGATATTAACAACTGCTGAGGAAATGAAGGATTATTGCGATGAAAACCATTCCGCCATCGAAGTCCATGGTGTTACAGTGAGGGTAGCAAATAATATAACCGAAGAGACAATAGGTTTTAGCCCGCAGAATATACAAGAGATGTTGGAGGAGGAATACACCGCTGAAGAAATGAAACAGCTCTCACCAGAGAATGACCCATTGCGCATTGTAGCAGTTGATAAGTCGCCAGGCGCTGTTTTAGGGGGCGATTGCTTAAAAAATAAACTTGTTCTTTTAAGTAAAGCATTAAAGGAGATAAAAGATCCAACAGCAAGGCGTATTATGGCCAAGGTAACCCTTCGCCATGAGACTCGTTGGCATGAACTAACAGGATTGGGTAACGAGGCCCATGATCAATTGGATACGGATAGAGAAGATATAGAATATATCATAGCAGAATCCGAGAAAGAAAGTATAGACATTATAGCCGAGCTCAAAGATACTCTACCAGGGACTCTTTTATTTGAGATGTTGCAGGCAGAGATGGAGAAAGCCGCAAAAACATCTTCAGCAAGAATCCAAGCCGCACTAGGAGCAGGCGAGATGTATCAGGAGGTTTGTGGGAAAGCCGATCTTAAATTAAAAACTGTCCATGCGAATATGTCGGATGGAGCGGTTTTAGTTTGTACGGCCCGCACCTTATCCGAGACGGCTGATTTTATAAATGTCTATAATGCATCGGACAAGAAAATTAACGGTATAGTTGTATGTGTAGAGGATGTTAT
>CAZOIE010000070.1:249-7189 GCA_964579905.1 uncultured Planctomycetia bacterium | reverse complement strand
ATGACAATAGCGATAAGTGTATTTACAGAGAATTTTTTCTTTAACTTGGAGTCCATATTATGAGGTTTCTTGTTTTATAGGTAGCTTAATGGTAAAGACAGTGCCCGAAGTCCCGGTCCCGTCAGGGCGCTTCCTTTGGCTCTCTACTGAAATAGCTCCCTTATGATCCTCGATAACCTTTTTTACTATTGCAAGACCCAATCCTGTACCATGCTTTTTCCCTTTAGTCACAAAGGTTTCAAATAATGTATCCTTGATTTCCTCGGGTATTCCGCAGCCGGTATCCGATAATTTAATTTCTATATATCTGTGACCTGCGCGGTTGACTTCAATTTTAAACGCTCCGCCGTTGGGCATAGCATCTTTGGCATTAAAGGATATATTAAATATAGCCCTTTGGATTTTATTTTTATCTAGATAAACATTTCCTGAATAACCCAGTTTAATGATAAGCTTGATGTTATTATCTGAGAAATCCCGCTCTAAAAAAGAGCATATCTCATTGAAAAAAACGTCAGTCTGATGTTCTCTGAATGACATGTTGGATTGACCTTTTGCAAAATCCAACAGTTCGGTGGTCATGCCTACCAACCTGTTTGATTCATCGAATATGATTTTTGGAAAGGTGTTTTTTTCTTCGGGCTTTATTCTTTTTGCCCGCATAAGCTCAGCGTAGCCAATGACTATAGTTAGGGCGTTACGCATGTCATGAACTATTTTACTTGCCATATCTCCGATAGCCGAAAGCCGCTCCATTTTTATAACCTTTTCCTGCATGTTAAGCAATTGTTCATGCTTGTTCTTTAAGTCCTGGTGTTTCTCCAGAATCTTTTTATATAGTTTAGCGTTTTCAATGGCTATTGCAGCCTGACCGGCAATAATTTCCAATATTCTTATGTCATCACGGCCAAATGGAACAACTCTATTTGAAATCTTTTTGTTGATTACTTCTAAAGCGCCGATAAGCTTATTTTTGTGTATTAGTGGAACGGCCAATAACGATTTACTTTTAAACCCAATCTTTTTATCGATACGGGAATTAAAGCGCGAATCCTTTGTTACATTGGATACACAGAGAGGACGTCTTTGTTTTGCAGCTGTTCCGATGATTCCATCACCCAGTTTTATATACATCTTTTTTAGCTTATGTCCTTTTTCACCTAAGGCTACTGCAAACTGCAGGTTTTTTGTCCTATCTTCATACAGGGCGATAGAACTGGCTTCGGCCTTCACAGTTTTACTTGCCTCGCTCATAATAGAAGTAAGAAGCTTTTCTAGATTATGAATTGAACCCAAAAACTTGTTAATTTTATAAACGGCAAGAAGTTGTTTATCTGCGCTTATAAAACTCCTATTATTTCTATTTTTAAGATTAATATCTGATTTCATTTTTTCCTCCTATTGGATATTATACTAAATGCATTCCTCAATTAGCAAGTAAAACGTGCAAATATTGCTAGCATAACATGTTAGTAGTATGTAAAGCTTGCTTTAGGTAATTTATTATGTTAATTTATCATTAATAACTGGTTAATTAGCGGATATTGTTGCTTATGCTCATTTTTCTCTCAAAGATAAAAAAATTGGAAATGTTCTATCGTGAATTTGCAACCATGCTGAACTCCGGAATAGATATTATCAAGGCTGCAGATATTGTCTCTACCCACGCAAAGGATAAGGAGTTAAAGGCGATAAGCTCCGATATAAGACGGCATTTGGCAGGTGGTGGTACACTAAGCGAGGCGATTTCTGAATTTCCACAATCTTTCCCCAAGTGGCATTTCAATATAATAAGACATAGCGAGATCGGCGGAAAGTTAGATGAGGGGCTTTTTACTATAGCCGATTATCTGCAGAAAGACTATGACGTACAGAAGAAACTTATTATAGGCCTAGCCTATCCTTTCATCTTACTGCATTTGGCAATTTTCCTATTTCCCCTTGCCCAACTTATAACAGGGGACCCTCTTGGTTACTTTTTTCAGGTTTTTAACGTTTTTCTTGCGCTATATTCAATTTTCTTTTTAATATATCTACTAAAGAGGCTTTTTTATCTTGATAGCATAAAGAGATTTTATGATGCTTTTATATTAAAGGTGCCTGTATTTGGTGGTTTATATAGAAGAGTTAGCTTAGCCAGGTTCATTAGATCGCTCAAGTGTCTGTATGATTCTGGGGTTAATATAACTATAAGCTGGCAGAATGCAGTTGATATTTGCACTAATGATTTTATTAAGCAGTCTTTGCTTAGAGCCTTGCCTATTATCGAGCAGGGTGGCCAGATAAGCGAAGCATTTGACAGGGCAAAGGTATTCCCTGAGAAGGTTATAGCTATGATTGTCGCAGCACAGGAGAGTGGTAGCTTAGATGATATACTGGAAAAGATAGCACAGTATTATGAGAGTGAAAATGAAATGGTTGTTGGAGTTTTATTGGTTACAATCCCGCTATTCTTTTATGTGATGGTTGCATGCTATATAGGATATAGGATTATATCATTTTATCTTGGGTATTTTGAAAGGTTGCCGATATAGTAAACTCCTGTTTTATAGGAGATTATTTTATTAACTTAACATTTGTTTTTATTGTATAATATCTTTAAATGTAGATTTATCTTATCCTGAAATCGAAAGGAGATCATTATGGCGATGCAGGATTTTTTGAAGTTAGCTGTACAGCAAGGAGCTTCAGATTTACACTTTACCGTGGGAGTACCGCCTATGATGCGGCTTGCAGGTAAGCTTGTTGCTATGAAAGAAGATGCGCTTACACCTGATATTATTAAATCTCTTGTTTACGGAGTATTAAACGATAGACAAAAGAATACTCTAGAAGAGGAGATGGAGCTAGATTTCTCCTATAGCATTCCCGATGTCAGCCGTTTTCGTGTTAATGTCTACATCCAAAAGGATGGAATAGGGGTGGCTATTAGGGTAATTCCATCAAAGATTCCTAAGCCAGAAGAGATAGATCTTCCCCAAGCAGCTATTGACTTTACGCGTTTAAGAAATGGCCTAGTTATAGTCGCAGGTCCGACAGGTTCTGGAAAATCTACTACCCTTGCGGCTATGATAAATTTGATAAATGAAGAAAGGCCATGCCATATTATGACCATTGAGGATCCTATAGAGTTTTTGCATCTACATAAGAAAGCTATGGTGAACCAAAGGGAACTCGGCGCACATACTCTTTCCTTTCCAAACGCACTTAAACATCTTTTGCGCCAGGATCCTGATGTTGTATTAGTAGGTGAGATGCGTGATCTTGAAACCATATCCGCAACCATAACCATTGCTGAGACCGGCCACCTTGTATTTGCTACTTTACATACTTTAGATGCTCCTCAAACGATAGACAGGATTGTAGATGTATTTCCCTCATACCAGCAACAGCAGATTAGGATGATGCTCTCCGGTGCACTTAAGGGGGTAGTATGTCAGCAACTTATTCCTCGCAAGGATGGCAGAGGAAGGGTAGCCGCAAGAGAGGTTCTTGTTGTTACGAATGCTGCAGCCAATTTAATAAGAGAAGCCAAGATCTTCCAGATGTATTCTGTTATACAGACAGGTGGAGCGGTCGGAATGGTTACGATGGAGCAGTCTGTTAATAACCTGCTAAGAAAGGGCCTTATAAGTCCAGAGGTAGCTAAATCATCTGCTTCTGATGCTAAGAGCCAGCTGCAATAGTAGTTAAATGTATAGGAGGTTAACTTGGTCAAGGTAGATTACCTAAAGAATATATCGTTATTTTCTTCCTTTAAGGAAAAACAGATAGTTTCCCTTGCTCAAATTGCTAAATTAAAGACATATGATAAGAATGTGACTTTATTTGAAGAGGGAGAAGAGGGGGATATTTTATTTGTAATTAAGAAGGGAGAGGTTGTTATAGAAAAACAGCCTCTATTAAAGGGTACGGCCCCGGTTGCTACCCTTACATGCAAAGATGGTGATTTTTTTGGAGAGCTTTCTTTGTTTGATGCAGGTCCCCGTTCTTCAACAGCCAGGACTGTTACGAAAACAGATTTTATCATTTTCCAAAAGAAGGATTTCTTAAAGCTGTTAAAGAGCGATCCATTGGTCGGCTCAGAGCTTTTCCTTACCCTTATTAAAATAATTGGCCAAAGGATTCAGCAGACAAATAAAGAATTAATAGCTTTTTATGAAACAGGAAAGCTGTTAAGCCTTAAATGTGAGTCACAGCAGCTGTTTGAAAGTCTTCTTGAGATCGCTATCCAGTCAACCTATGCAAATTGTGGCGTAATATATATACAGAATTTTACAACCAAGCTATTGGAACCCGTTGTTATTAAAGGATATAAGAGCAAAAAGCCTCCTGCAGTAGATATCTATACTCAGCCAGGCATATTAAGCCTGGTAATGAAAAATGCAGAAGCTCTACTTATCAAGAATCTTTCTGAAGAACCGGAGTTTAAGAAGTTAAAATCGCAGGGCTATGAGCATGATACTATGCTTCTAGTTCCCCTTGGCATAGGAGAGAATATAAAAGGAGTACTTGTTCTAATAGACAAACGAATAGCAACTAAGAAGGTACCCTTCGGAGAAAATGATCTAGGTTTAATAGTTGCAATCTCAAGGCAGGTTGGTGCTGCTATTGAAAATATAGAATTACACAAGGAAGAAGAGAATAGGCTTAGGATAAAGAGAGAGTACCTTAGTTTTTAAAAGGATAGTATTCTTAGAATAGTTCCCACCACAATAGATAGAAACATTCCTAAAAGGCTAATCGATAGAAACCTCAGATTTTTAAACAGAAATCTAAAAGAGCCAACTATTGGAATAAAGACATAGAACCAGCCCCCAAAGAAGGCAAGTGTAGTAAAAGCTATACGCTCCATAATCCCGTAGTATTTTTCCTCCTTCGGCACCAAATACCCCACCATTGTGTCTTTAAAAAATCGCTCGTCTTTTAAAAATGTTTTTTTAAAGGTGTCTATAAAATATATTCCATGCCAGCTTACAAGAATATAGCCTATAAGGAAACACATCAGGAGATTATCGTTATATAATCTAAAAAAGATATTTGGCAAATCAACAAAAGGCTTTATATCTTTTAAAGGAAATAAAAATATCATTGCTATTGTTGTAAGATGTAGCATTTGATCTATAAAGAATGGGATGAAGGGATATTTGGACTGCTTAAAATAAGTCACCTTGACATAATCCTGCACCATATGAAGAAAAGTCACAAGGAAAAGAAACGCCCAGATTGATGGAATATGCAGATAAGGAAATACAAACACTACACATGTAAGAAATATTATCTCACTATGCAGTATCTGACCCCAGAGCCCTTCAATCTTTAATTTGTATATAGTGTTTGTCTGAAGTGGAAAGTCTGCTATTAAATGAGCAAGAACTAATCTCAAAAATAAAAATAACATGACATTATCCTTTCTTTATATATTAGGGGATATTAACCTCTAGAGTCTCTTCAGAGACTTCACTTTCATTTCCCATCTTATCGATTGCACGGATATATATTGTATAGGTATTACCGGAGCCTAAACCCGTCAATGTGTATGTGGTGTCCTCGATAATCTCTGTATTCTTTTTAAGATCTGAGAATTCCCCTTGGCGCGAGTGATATATATTGTATCCCTTTATATCAGCTTCCCTATTTTCATCCCATTCTATATCAACAGTGTCTCCATAGATGTCTCTAACACGCAGTCCTGTTGGTTGATCAGGGGATTCTGTGTCTGCATATACCTCCTCCGCAGTATTGCCTGCTTCGTCCTTGGCAATTAGCTTAAACTGTTTGTTGCGTGGTAGTTTTATCTTGCCGCTGAATTTACCCTCAGAGTCTACCGCAAAGGTTACATCTTCAATGGAAATTCTTGCATTCTTTTCAGTCTCACCTAAAATCTCAATATATCCAAAGTCATCCAGCTCTACTGAATTAACTACAATTGTAGGATTTGTTTTATCTAAGACTACGACAGTGTCCTTGATTTCTTCTTTACCATCCTTGTCGGTTATAACAATAGATATGGGATTTTCTCCTTCTTTTAAAGTAATCTCTTTGCTAAAGATCCCATTTTCTGCTTTTACCTCTTCATCATTTATTAGTATCTTACCACCCTCAATTGCAGCGCCCTCGATTTTTAAAATCTCTTGATTTGTTGCATTTGGAATATTAAATATTTTAGAAGAAGCTAATGTGCCAGAGGATGCAATTTCTTTTTTACACTTATCGCCTAATTTTTCCATCCAAGTTTTTAAATCTTTATCCTGGGTTCTTACCTTAGCTAGGTATTCTAGGGTCTTAGGACAATCCTTTTTAAGGTAATAGGACCATGCAATTCCTAGATTAGCACCGCTAACTAATTTGTGATTTGGATACTCCTTGATAAATCTTTCATATACGGCGATAGCGATATCGTACTTCTTATTTTGGAAATGTTGCTCTGCTTGAGAGTATAGCGACTCAGAAGGGGAGACCAATTTTTCTAGTGGTTTTAATGTAGTAGCGCAACCGCTAATCATTAATGATAGAATAATCGCAACACATATATTTCTCATTTAAGACCTCTTTTAGAACTTCTGTGTATATTTCAACTTTGTATAATCCTGCTTATATGCAGAGGTGTCCGACCATGGCTCATATACATTAAGCTTACGTTCATATTCGAGAGAGAGTTTTTTATTATTATCTTTTGATGTATAGTCGAGTGTAATGTCCAGTGTTTCTAAATTTATATCATTTGTATCAGTTTGGGCTTTATCATCTACCGACGCCTTAATCTTAAAATCGCAGCGGCCGGGTATAATCTTGTACTTTGCCTCAAGGCTAAGCACCCTGTTATCATAAGATTTGTCACTTGAGCCTACATAGGTTTTTATTTCTCTTTCAAGGGTTGCCTTAAGGGTTAAATTATTAAAAGATTTATTTTCTACGGTCAGCCCATATTCTTTTTTAT
>CAZOIE010000070.1:0-230 GCA_964579905.1 uncultured Planctomycetia bacterium | reverse complement strand
GGTAGGAGAAGAATCACGATCATCTTTTCTCTCGAATGTAAAGCTTGGCTTAAAGGTGGTTTTTAATTCTTCCCATTCAACCTCGTAGTTTGTCTTAAGTGTTTTGGTTCTATAAACAGAACATTTACATGAAGAGTCCTCATCGTAATGCTTGAAGTCAAAGGAGAGCTTTGAATCTGCAGGTAGATTAAAAGAGACCTTTGGCTGAAAGGTTAGATATTCGTAGGTAG
>CAZOIE010000069.1:0-7205 GCA_964579905.1 uncultured Planctomycetia bacterium | reverse complement strand
ATGGCCGACCTGGACGGCATCGCGGTAACGGTGGGGCCGGGGCTTGTGGGATCACTGCTGGTGGGGCTTTACTTTGCCAAGGGACTCGCCTATGTTCATGACATTCCACTGGCGGCCATAAACCTCCTGGAAGGCCATATCCTCTCTATCTTCCTCGAGGATGCTCCCCCTTTTCCCTTTGTGGCCCTGACCGTATCAGGGGGGCATACTTCCCTCTATCATGTGAAAGGGTATGGCCAATACGCTCAGATGGGGCAAACCCTTGACGACGCTGCCGGAGAGGCCTTTGATAAGGTGAGTAAGATACTAGGGTTTGGTTATCCGGGAGGTCCTATAATAGAAAGACTTGCAAAGAAGGGCAGGCCAGATAATGTTAACCTCATGTTTTCAAATAGAGATAATGCAAGTCTCAAGCTTAGCTTTAGCGGTCTAAAGACAGCGGTGCTTTACTACGTTAGAGATACGCTAAAACGCAATAAGAAGCTAAATGCTTTTGATATAGCTGGTAAGTTTCAGGAGACCGTTATTAAGCTTCTTTTTGAAAAACTAAAACTAGCATACAAGATAAAGAATGCTAGGACTTTGGTAGTTAGTGGAGGAGTTGCTATAAATAATAGCTTGCGAAACTACTTCATCAAAAATGCAAAACCCCATAAGCTTAAGATTATATTTCCAAAGAATAATTTGTGTACAGATAACGCGGCCATGGTAGCTTTATTTGGAGAAGTTCTTTTTAAAAAGAAAAAAATTACTTGTGATTCTTATATAAGCGCAACAAGTAATTTAGGGCTTGATTCATATTACAATTCCGATTGAGGAGGGGACAAAAGTGACATATGTACAGATTGCAACAAGACTGTTATTTGCGGTTATTTTAAGCGGTATAATTGGATTTGAAAGAGAGATTCAGGGCAGGGCTGCGGGCTTTAGGACTCATATATTAGTTGGTATAGGATCATGTCTTATCATGTTGACCTCTATAGAAGTTTTCAATGCATATAAGCTTAGTGGTACGGTAGATCCATCAAGGATAGCTGCTCAGGTGGTAAGCGGGGTAGGCTTTTTGGGTGCAGGCACAATACTGAGGTCTCGCGTATCGGTTAGGGGCTTGACAACTGCAGCAAGCCTTTGGACGGTAGCAGGTATAGGCCTTGCCCTTGGTTGTGGTTTTTATAAAGGAGCCTTTATAGCAGCTATACTAGCATTCTTTAGCCTTTTTTTCTTAACCCATATAGAACGGCTTTATTTAAGAAAGCATTGGTTTAGATTATTGACGGTGAATTGCAAGGGAAGCGCAGATGAAATAAAGCAGATAAAAGATGTCTTAAATAAGCATAATGCAGATATGAGGAATATCGAAGTCAAAAAGGATGATGTTAATAATGAAGTAACAATTAGTGTTAATTTGAAACTATTAACCAATAAAGGAGATGAGAAAATTATAGATGGGGTTCTTAGTATAGAGGGCGTGAAGAGTGCTAAGTGGGAGTAGTGTGGTTTAAAGAAAAAAAGGAGGGTAAGATGTTTAATAAAAAAACAAAACAGGGCGATGAATATCTTGAGATAGAAGCCGGCATGAGGGGAACGTTGGAATTTAAGAATCCCGTAAAGCTTCGGATAAATGGTAGCTTTGAGGGAGATTTATCTACAAAGGGAAATCTTGTTATTGGTAAAAATGCTGTAGTTAATGCAGATATAAAGGGTGATTCGATAGTGGTTTTTGGAACATTCTCTGGAAATATAACTGCAAAGAAAGAGCTAAAACTTATGAGTAGCGCTAAAATGGACGCTAACATAACAACCATTTCCTTTTCTATTGAAGATGGAGCCATATTTAACGGTAGATGTTCAATGGCAGAGAAAGAGGTGGCTCAGGCTAAGAAAGCTAAGACAGCACAAGCTGATAATAGCCTGTTAGGATTGGAAGAACTCTCAAGCTATTTAGAGATAGATAAAACACAGATCATGGATTGGACAAAATCAGGTAAAATTCCCCATCTCACCGAATCAGGTAATATCAGATTTAATAAGGAAGATATCGATAAGTGGGTTGAGGAAAATATTATGAGGTGATAGAAATGGATAAGCTTTTGAGTCTTAAAGAGGCTGCTGATCATATGGCGGTCTCTGAAAAAAGGCTTGAAAAATTTGTCAAGAAAGGTAAGCTCCCTGCTTATAAGATAGGGGGTAGCTACTTAAGGTTTAGGCTAGAGGATTTAGATAGTCTCAAGAAGCCGATTTCAAGAAGTAGTTATGAAAAGTATCTAGAAACGGAAAAACCCCATAGCTTTTTTGAAAGAGCAAGGGACTTCCTTTATTTTAACAGTTTCTATTTTGTAGCTATAGTGCTTGCATTGGCTATGGTTGTCGTAATCCTCAGGTTTTAAAGCAATAGGGCAATGAAAGTAAGTTCAGATAAGACGCTTGAAAGTCTACTTAAGGAGTTTAAGCAAAACAAAATATCAAGGCAACACCTACTTAAACACTTGAAGGATATGCCGTATAAAGATATTGGTTTTGCAAAGGTTGATACCCATAGACGGTTGAGGAAGGGGTTCTCTGAGGTTGTATTTTGTCAGAATAAAACCATCAACCAAATTAGCAAAATCTTGGAGGTTCTAAATAAGGGAAATCAACCCATATTACTGACTAAGCTCAAAAAGTCTAGCTTTACATCATTAAAAAAGGTGTTTCACAAACTTTCGTATAATGAAGATGCTCAGATGGCATTCTTTAAGAGATCAAGTAAAAAGAAAAAAGGTTTGGTATTAGTTGTTACTGGAGGAACATCTGATATTCCGGTATCTGAGGAGGCAGCCGTTACCTTAGAAGTTATGGGAAACAAGGTAGAGCGACTATATGATGTAGGGGTAGCTGGAATTCATAGGCTTTTTGATAAAAAGGGTCTTTTGGATAAGGCCAATGTAATTATCGTGATAGCCGGTATGGAAGGAGCGCTTGCTAGCGTAGTATGTGGGCTGGTGAATAAACCAATAATAGCTGTTCCTACAAGCATCGGATATGGAGCAAGCTTTAAGGGATTGGCATCATTGCTATCTATGCTTAATAGCTGCTCTCCTGGAATTAGTGTAGTTAATATAGACAATGGTTTTGGAGCAGGTTACTTTGCAAACCTGATAAATAGATGAATATCCTTTATATAGACTGTTTTTCTGGAATCAGCGGTGATTTGATGGTAGGTGCTTTGCTTGATATGGGCACAGTAGACCTTTCTTTACTAAAAAGAGAGCTTAGTAAATTGGGCCTTGGTCCAATAGATATTCAGAAGAAAAAGCAGATGGCAGGGGATATCGTCTGCACAAGGTTCTATCTCAAAACTTCGCCCAGAAACAAGAAGATAAACCTAAGAACCAGAAATAGCATATTTAAACTTCTTGATAGAAGCAAGCTTGCTAAAGATGTCAAAGAGATAGCAAAAGAGATCTTTTTAAATATATTCAAAGCAGAATCCAAGGTTCATAAAACACCGATTAGTGAAATTGAGCTAGATGAACTTGCCGATCTTGATTCAATAGTTGATATTGTTTCAACTGCTATTTTGATCAGGCAATTAAACGTTAAAAAAATCTATGCTTCTAAGGTGCCGCTCGGTAGAGGATTTATCAATACAAGAGAGGGAGTAATCCCAAATCCCGCCCCTGCCACTATGGAGCTATTAAAGGATATTCCGGTGGTATTGGAGGATGTTGAACATGAGCTTGTAACTCCAACAGGAGCAGGAATACTTAAGAGTGTTGCTGATGAATTTGATAGACCTTTTGAATTTAATACTAAGAAGATTGGGTATGGTATAGCATCGAAGTTGAGAAAGGATAATGTTCCAAATATGTTAAGGGTTATGCTTGGTGAGGTAGATGAGGAATCTTCACTAGCGAGCGATAAGGTATTTGTGATTGAGGCAAACTTAGATGATACATTGCCGCTTAATTTTGAATATATCATTGAGAAGCTTTTAAAAGAAAAAGCCCTTGATGTTTTTATAAATCCTATAGTGATGAAAAAATCACGCCCAGCAAACCTGCTTTCTGTGATTACTGAAAGCAAATACCTTGATAATATAATTAGCACCATCTTTAATGAGACAACAACGTTGGGTGTAAGGTATTACGAGGTAAAAAGAAGAAAGCTTGAGAGAGAGCATAAGTTGGTAAAGACCCCATATGGAAACGTAAGGGTAAAGATAGGAAGCCTCAATAGACAGATTAAGACGGTTTCTCCGGAGTATGAAGATTGCAAAAAGATATCTTTAAAATCAAATATACCACTTCGTAAGGTATATGAAGTCTCTAAGGATATATTCAGCAGAAAACATAAGGCCAAGGTATGATAAGAGAACAGCTCATTAGAGAAACCCTAGAGAATTTAGGCGTTATTAATGAGGAGCAGCTAAAAGAGGTTCTAAAACTCCAGCGTGAATCGCAGATGAGGCTTAGTGAGATTATGGTTAAGATGGGTTTCTTAACCAGCGAGAACCTAAACCCTATATTTAGTTCACAGATTGGTATAATCCCCTCGGTTTTAAAGGAGATAGAGATCTCACCAAACTCCCTAGACAGCATACCGCATAGTTTTGCTAAAAGACATAGATTGATTCCTCTTAATTTTGAAGAAGGAAAGCTTATCTGTGCCACAGATAATATATTTAATTTCCTGGCCAAGGATAATCTAGAGCTTTTTCTGCAAAAGGAACTATCTCTAATACTTGTAAGTGACAAAGAGCTTGAGGACTCACTTGATAAATATTATGGCTCCAAAAAGGATGATCTTGATAATATAATTCAGCAGATTGATGATACCGAAACTGCAAAATCTCATGCAGATAGCTTGCAGGTAGAGGATGATGCTCCAATAATTAGGCTTGTAGGATTGATTATTCAGGAGGCATCAAAAAACAGGGCATCCGATATTCACCTTGAGCCACTTAAGACAAGATATCGCGTAAGGTATAGGATAGACGGGGTGTTGCATGAGGTGCAGGCACCGCCTGTAAGTTTGAAAAATTCACTAATTAGCAGAGTGAAGATAATGTCCAATTTGGATATAGCAGAAAAAAGACTTCCTCAGGATGGAAGGATGAGAATAAAGTCGGACGGACAAGACCTGGATCTTCGTGTATCAACTTTGCCTAGCATGTATGGTGAAAGCGTTGTTCTACGAATCCTTGATAAGACCACATTGCTTATAAACGAGCTTGGTTTTTCAAAGAAGGATCTTGCTGAGTTTGAGCGTCTTATCAATCTGCCAAACGGTATAGTCTTGGTAACAGGTCCTACGGGAAGCGGAAAGACCACCACGCTATATGCCGCCTTGAATTATATCAACCATCCAGATAAGAAACTGATAACGATAGAAGATCCGGTTGAGTATCAGCTGCCGGGTATAAATCAGGTCCAGATAAAAACGCAGGTTGGCTTGACCTTTGCTAGTGGGCTTCGTTCCATGTTAAGACAGGCACCTGATATATTGATGGTTGGCGAGATAAGAGATTTTGAGACCTCTGAGATCGCTATTCAGGCAGCTTTGACTGGCCATTTGATTTTTAGCACCCTTCATACAAACGATGCACCTGGCGCAGTTGCCAGATTGATAGATATGAATGTAAAGCCATATCTTGTATCATCCACGCTTCAGGCGGTTTTGGCTCAACGGCTTGTAAGGACCATATGTAAGGATTGTAAATCGTCCTATGAACCAACCAACGAGGAGATAGAGACCTTGGAGGCAGATAGCAGCAAATTTGAAGGTGTTAGTTTTTATAAGGGCAAGGGTTGCGCTAAGTGTAACCATACAGGGTATAAGGGTAGAATAGGTATATTTGAGCTTTTGGTATTAAATGATGAGCTTAGATCCCTGATAGCACATAAAGCAACCACTACTGAGATAAGAGAAAGAGCTAAGGAGTTTGGATTTAAGAGTTTAAGAGAAGACGGTTTAGAGAAAATAAGAAGTGGTATGACGACAGTTCAAGAGGTGGTACGAATAACCCAACCAGTAGTTATTTAAAGCTTGGGAGGTTTGTTATGGTAGAGATTAGTCAGATTTTTGATATGTGTATTAGTAGAAATGCATCCGATATTATCCTTTGTGTAGGAAGGCCACCTGCTCTTCGGCTTCATGGAAGAGTGGAGGATATATCTCAAGAGCCTCTTACAGAAGAGGATACCGAAGCCCTTGCAAAATCGATTAGTTCCGATGATCATCAAAATAGATTGAGGAAAACAGGTACAGCGGAGTTTGGTCTTGCATTTGGCGATGTTGCAAGATTTCGTGCCTCAATCTATAAACAGAAAGGTTCTTATAGTCTTTGTCTTAGGATGATTCCTAATAAGCTTCAGACATTTGAATCGATAGGTTTGCCACCCGTTATAAAGACACTGCTACATAAACCCCGCGGGCTTATCCTTGTAACAGGTCCTGCGGGAAGCGGAAAGACCACCACCCTTGCGACAATGGTAGATTATATCAATGCCAATAGGCCAGCACATGTTATAACGATAGAAGATCCTATAGAGTATTATCATGCACATAAAAAATCTATTGTTAGTCAAAGAGAGGTAGGCATTGATGTTCCTTCATTTGACGATGCGGTTGTAAGATCGCTTAGGCAAGATCCAGATGTAATTCTAGTGGGAGAAATGAGAGATCTTGCGACTATAGAGGCTGCTATAACCGCCGCTGAGACAGGCCATTTGGTATTGGCGACTCTACACACATCCTCGGCTGCGAAAACAGTAGATAGAATTATAGAGGTATTTCCCGTGAATCAACAGGAGCAGATAAGATTGCAGCTTTCTACTACCATACTTTCTATTATCTGTCAGCAATTGTTGGTAACGACAGAGGGAAGGGCAAGGGTTGCGTGTTTTGAAGTAATGATTGCCACAACATCTATAGCGAATTTAATCAGAGAGAAGAAAACATACAATATTACATCCGATATTCAAACCGGAGGCAAATATGGCATGAGGACCTTTGACTCGCATCTAGCAGAACTTTTAAAAAATGGTGTTATTAGCTATGACACAGCTATGGAAAAAGCCTTCGAGCCAGATCAGCTTAGATTACTTTTTGAGGGTAAACAGGGTAAGTAACTAATAGGAAAAGACAAAATATATGAAGCGTATTCAACTTGGAAAATTATTGCTCGAGAGAGGTTTAATAAATCTAAGCCAGCTTGAGATAGG
>CAZOIE010000068.1:0-7239 GCA_964579905.1 uncultured Planctomycetia bacterium | reverse complement strand
CGATAATCTCACAGTGATACCTTGTAGCAATCTCAGGGACTATGCCCCCAAACTCCTCGTGAAACTTAAGGCTAGATGCAACCTCATTGGATAGAATTTTTCCATCCTTTATTATCGATACTCCCGTCTCATCACAAGAACTTTCAATCCCAAGTGTTATCATGCTACTTTACAAGTTGCGAAAGCTTGACAAATTCAACCCCATCTTGCTCAAACTCATCAAGCGTCTCTTTTAAAACCCGAAGCGTAATGTCCTTATCATGGCATATACCTATTGCCTCTCCATCCCGTTTAGCCAGGTAAACCAAATGTTCTAATTGGGCCTTTATATACTCATAATCTGCTTCATTATCCAGAAACATACTTCTTTTGGCGAACTTTACCTTTGTTTCCCTTGCAAGGGGCTCACATACACTTTTGGAGGTAACAAGGCTATCTAGAAAAAAAAGATTTCTTTTCTTTAATTCTCCAAAAATAACTCCCATAAGCCTTCTATCTTCTGTAGCCTTGGAACCCTGGTGATTCGAAACCCCTTTTATATTCGAGAACCCACGAAGGGAACTATCTAAAGAATCGATTATCTCTTTTTCGTCCATGCTTGTAAGAATGGTATCTGTTTCATATCTTATATTCTGCCTATGTGGTTCCAGTGGTAAATGCAAAATTATCTCAAGGTTCTTTTTGTTTGCCTTCTTTGCGATCTTTTTCGAATAAGGTAAATTCGGAAGTATCGCAAGTGTCAATGGCTTGTCGATCGAAAGCAACGTATCAACATTACGGGTATTATACCCCCAATCATCTATTACAATCGCACAATATGCAGGTACATGAGGCTTTAACAATGGGGGATCTTTATAATATACCTTTTTAACTTGTGCCTTCTGAATAAGTCTCAGTGAGAATAATTCTTTTTTCTTAAATTCAATACTCGCACTAAATACACTTACAGTTTTATCAAGGTCTATCTGAGACTCTGTTAATTCACACTTAATTCCATCTGTCGCTTCATCAAGCTTTTTTCTAAAAGCTCCCAGGTCAAATCTCGATGGAACTCTATACTCCTTGCTAATCTTTTTAAATGATCCTACCCTTATTCTGCCCTTGCTGTATAATTCTTTTTTCAGATGCGAATTTTTTACTCCGTTTTCTAAGAGTAGTCTTGTTACAGTTTCATTTATAATTTCAGATTTTTTTGAAAGAACATTTGGCAATCTTAAATATGAGATCAAAGATAATCCTAGAACTGCCGCAATTATAAGAAAAATCCATTTAGAATTAAGATTTAACGATTTCACCTACTGTTTTTCAACCCTTTCCTCAAGATTCTTATAGACCTTTATGCCCTTTAAAATATCGATAGCCCTAGCAAGCTGGTTATCTGCAATTACATCTTTAGCCTCATCTTCTTTTTTCTCTACAGAGTCTTGCTCCTTACCCTTTTCCACCTCAGACTCCTTCCGGTCTTTTAGATCCGGCTTATCGAAAACATCCGGTTTTTTCTCTTTCTCTTGATTAGATCTTGCAACTTCTATTTCTTCTACGATTACATCGGGCATTATGCCCTCTCCATGTATAGAGCGACCCAAAGGTGTAAAATACTTGCTCGTTGTAAGCCTTATGGCTGATCCATCCTTTAGCGGTATAACAGTCTGAACAGATCCTTTACCAAAGGTCTTCGTTCCTAAAATTATAGCTCTTTTGTTATCCTGCAATGCACCTGCGACTATCTCAGAACCACTTGCACTACCTCTGTTTACCAAAACCACTACCGGAAGCTCTAGATACGGTTTGCGGTATCTTGAGATAAATTCTATATTCTGGCTTTTTATTCTACCCTTTGTGTAAACAACCATTTCACCTTTTTTCAAAAATCTCTGCGCTACCTTTGCTGCAGAATTTAAGAGACCTCCAGGATTATTCCTCAGGTCTAATATAAAACCTTCCATACCCTGTTTACGCAACTTCTTAAGCGCATTGTCAAAATCCCTTAGCGTATTCTCTCTAAACTCTATCAATCTTACATATCCAATATTTTCACCAACAATCTTCGCCTCTTTTATGCTCTCCAGCTTTATGATATCCCTAACTATGGTGACCTCAAGAAGTTCCCGCTCACCCTCTCGAAGAATCGTCAGCTTAACCTTTGTTCCAGGTTTTCCTCTCAGTTTTTTAACCGCCCCGATAAGGGTTATATCCTTTGTAATCTCATCATCAATCTTGACTACCTTATCATTGGGCTTTAAACCCATCTTGTCGGCCGGTGTTCCAGGAATTGGAGTAATAATGGTTAAAAGGTTATCCCGTATTGTAATCTCAATACCAAGTCCGCCAAATTCACCCTCTGTGTCAACCTTCATCTCATTGTACAAATCAGGATCCATGAACTGGCTATGCTTATCAAGGCTTGAGAGCATTCCCCTAAGCGCACCATACATAAGCTCTTTGGATTCAACCTCATCTACATAATCTGACTGTATGGTGGTAACAACATCGGCAAAAAGCTCAAGCTGTTCATAAAATCCCTCTTGAGAACTTTCAACAGCAGAGGCCCCTGGATTCTTAACATCACCTTTTATGCTCTGTGGTGCTAAAATAAACGAAAGGGTCATAGCCAATAATACTAAGTTCATAACATAAACACTAGACCTTCTTTTCATATATCCATCCTTTGTTTTAATTGACAAATTATTATCAAATTTTATCTAAATTTTACTAAGTTGCTCTCTCAACAGCTCATTAGTTTTCTTAGGATTAGCCTTACCTTTTGTTTGCCTCATAACCTGACCAACAAGAAATATCATGGCACTTTGCTTACCGCTCTTGTAATCAGATACCGCTTGAGGGTTGTTATCAAGTACCTGCTTTATAGCTTCCTCGATCTGGGACTCATCCTGTATCTGGGTAAGACCTTTCTCTTTTACTATTTTAATAGGTTCATGACCCGTATCAAGCATCTGGGTAAAAACCTCTTTTGCAATCTTTCCGCTGATTATATTAGAATCAATCAGTTTGAGAAGTTCAGTAAGGGATTTTGGCTTAACCTTTAAATCCGCTACAGATATCTTATGCTCATTTAGATACATCAACAATTCACTCATAATCCAGTTGCTTATGGCCTTTGGATTTTCATAATGTTTTGCACACTCCTCAAAAAAAATAGCCAGATCTTTATCTTTAACTATAACCTCTGCATTGTATTCGGGTAACTTGTACTCTGATATAAAACGCTCTTTCTTTTTAATTGGTAGTTCTGGAAGCTCACTTTTGATTCTGTCAACAAGCTCACTATCCACCACAAATGGAACAAGATCAGGCTCTGGGAAATACCTGTAATCCTGCGCCTCCTCTTTCGATCTCATCAACATGGTCTTCTTCGCCTCCTCATCCCATAGCCTAGTCTCTTGCGATATTTTCTCTTTATCTTTAGAAAGATCTTTTTGTCTCTTTGCCTCGTATTGCAATCCTTCTTTAACAGCCTTAAAGGAATTCATGTTCTTTAATTCTACCTTGCTTCCCAAAGGATCACCGGGCAACCTTACCGATATATTGGCATCGCACCTTAAGGAACCCTCCTCCATATTACAATCCGATATCTCGAGATATTGAAATATAGCCTTTAATAAACTAAGGTACTCATATGCTTCCTCAGGGGAGGATATGTCCGGCTCGCTTACTATCTCAAGAAGCGGGGTACCAGAACGATTAAAATCTACGAGGCTAACTCCTTTATCCTTATCATGTATGAGTTTACCAGCATCCTCCTCCAGGTGTATTCGCTTAATGTTGATTTTCCTTCTTGCCTGGGGCAACTCTAGATATCCAGAAAATGCCAACGGCATATCAAATTGCGATATCTGAAAATTCTTAGGTAGGTCAGGATAGAAATAGTTTTTTCTGTCAAACTTCATTATCTTTTGGATCTGACAGTTCAAGCTAAGGGCAGCCCTGATCGCATACTCAAATGCCTTCTCGTTAAATACAGGTAAAACACCTGGAAACCCGAGGCAAACGGGACATGTATGTGTATTTGGCGGTGAACCAAACTCTGCAGAACAAGAGCAAAAAGCCTTTGTCTTAGTTGATAGCTGCAAATGTACCTCAAGCCCTATAACAAGCTCTAGTAGCTCCATATAATCCTCATTACAAACTTGGTTTTTTAAGGTGGAAATCTGTAGCCTGTTCAAAAGCATAGGCTATTCTAAATAACAACTCTTCATCAAACGGCTTTCCAGTAAACTGAATACCTATAGGAAGATTTTTTCTATTAAATCCGCACGGAACTGATAATGCAGGTATACCTGCTAAATTTGCAGGAATAGTAAATATATCTGAAAGATACATATCCAAGGGATTACTTAATTTCTCCTTAAGCTTAAAGGCACAGGTAGGAGATGTTGGCGTAACTATACAATCGCATTTTTTAAATGCCTCGTCAAAATCCTTCTTTATAAGTGTGCGCACCTTAAGCGCCTTAAGATAATATGCATCATAGTATCCGCTGCTTAGCGAATAAGTACCAAGTATTATTCTTCGCTTAGCCTCCTGCCCAAAACCCTCTTTCTTGGTTTTCATATAGAGCTCTACTAGACTTGCAGGATCCTTTGTTCTTAGTCCGTATTGCACCCCATCAAAGCGCGCAAGGTTCGAACTAGCCTCTGCCGGTGCAAGTATATAGTAAACACTAACCGCATGTTCTGTATGTGGTAGTGATATTTCTTTTGTTTCTACGCCCAAGTCCCTTAGAACATTAAGGGCAGAATTAACGGACTCTTTCACTTCTTCATCTAAACCTTCTAAGAAATACTCTTGCGGTATACCAACCGTTATATCCTTAACATCCTTAACGAGGGCCTTTGCATAATCAGGAACCTCTATATCTACCGATGTAGAATCGTTCTCATCATATCCTGCAATAATCTTTAATAATAAAGCGCTATCTTCAACACTTTTTGTAATAGGTCCTATCTGATCAAGGCTTGAAGCAAATGCAATCAATCCGTATCTTGAAACCCTGCCATATGTAGGTTTTAAACCAACAACACCACACAGGCTTGCAGGCTGCCTTATCGAACCCCCTGTATCTGAACCAAGCGCCGCGATTGCCTCATCTGCTGCAATTGCTGCTGCTGAGCCACCGCTTGAACCACCAGGTATACGACCCAGATCCCAGGGATTATGAGTTGGGCCGTAGCATGAGGTTTCACATGAAGAGCCAAAAGCAAACTCATCCATGTTGGTCTTACCTATTAAAACCGCACCATTGTCCTTTAGTTTTTTTATAACGGTAGCATCGTACGGACTTTTAAAACCATCCAGGATATGTGAGGAGCAGGTGGTAAGCTCATCTTCAACGCAAATATTATCTTTAATTGCAATGGGGATTCCGAGAAGCTCTTTGTTTTTTACATCAGTACCTAAGACAATATTACACTCTTTATTTACATGAACAAAGGCCTTTACAGATTTATCCACCTTACCTATTCTGTCGACACAATCCTTTGTTACATCTTTAATAGACAGGGTATCTCTTTTTCTGTTTATTTCGCCTGCGGTAAGAAAATTTAGTCTTTTATCCATATTTATACTATCTTCGGAACTTTAAAGTAGCTTTCATCTTTAGCGGGGGCATTCTTAAGAACCTTATCGGAAGGCAAAGACTCCTTGCAAACATCCTTTCTAAATACATTTTTCAGCGCAACAACATGGCAGGTAGGCGAAGTATCTTTTGTATTTAGCTTATTGAGGGATTCAAAATAGTTTAGAATATCTTCTAACTGCTTACTCAAAAGATCTTTTTCATCTTGGGAGAGTTCTATCCTTGAAAGCTTTCCCAAATACTCAACTGTTTCTTTAGAAATTTTCATAGTCTCTAAAAAGTTCAATAAATAGTTATATTACTAGTTATATTAAGATTACTATTATTAAACAAAACGGCACAAAAAATAGGGAATACCGTAAGTGTAATGCAGATTATATGTTAAGTTAACATAGGCAGGCTAATATGTCAACTTAAAAGGACTCTAAAGCATTTGAGAGGCGAATAAAATCACAAAGAGCAAAATTTTCTGCCCTCGCCTTTGTATGTAGGGCTAATTTATTAAAACAGTTAACAATGCGGGGCTTATCAATATTTAAGGTTGGTTCTTTAGCTATAACATTTATTAGCATCTTTCTTCTTTGCTTAAAACCAACATCAATTAACTTAAATAGAAACTTCTCGTCATTTACCCTTATGTTGCCTGAATCTTTGACCTTAAGGCTTAAGGTCGCTGAATCAACCTTAGGAACAGGTAGAAAACAATTCTTTGATATATCAAAAAGTTTCGATACTTCAAAATGAAACTGCACAAGCAGTGTTAAAAAACCATACTCCTTTGTTGATGGCTTAGCCAGTATCCTCTGGGCCACCTCCTTCTGGATGGTAATTTGTATAGTTTGAATAAAATCTTTATATTCGATAAACCGAGATATAATCGGACTGGTTATGTAGTAGGGAAGATTCCCTATTACCTTTACTTTACCCGAGGTCATTTTAAATATTTTTTCTAAATCAACTTTTAAGATATCTTCACAGATAATTTTAAGATTACTAGGATTAGTTCCTAGATAATCACATATCATATTAGCTAACTTAGCGTCCTTCTCTATAGCAACCACCTGTTTAGAATCCTTTACTAAATAACTGGTCAGGTTACCAAAGCCCGGGCCTACCTCAACAATACAATCCGTATTCTCTACCGTAAAACGCTCGTAAATGTTAGACAGAATATTATCATCTATCAAAAATACCTGACCTTTTCGCTTGCTGGGTCTAAAATCATGTTTGTTGAATAGACTCTTTAGATTTTTAATATTCATGCATATTTGAAAATTTGTGTTAACTATTTCTGTGCATCTTTATGGCCAGCTCTATGGCAGAGCGCATTGACCCTTCATCTGCTTTTAATGCGTTTGCTATATCATATGCTGTGCCATGGGCGGGGGAGGTCCTTATGAAGGGTAACCCAAGTGTAACGTTTACTGAATCTTTAAATCCAAACATCCTTGTAGGAATCATAGCTTGGTCATGATATAGACAGATAACAGCATCATAGTTATTACCCTTATGGGTACTTGCGCCTTTATAGGCACTGGTACCCCCCGCAGAGAGGGCACTGGCAAAAAGGCTATCTGCTGGAAGCGGTTTTGTAACAGATATACCACTCTTTCTTGCCCTCTTGATAGCAGGGAGCAAAATCT
>CAZOIE010000067.1:0-7329 GCA_964579905.1 uncultured Planctomycetia bacterium | reverse complement strand
TCCTTGGCCACCGCGCGATTGTGTTCTGTACTGCGAAAGGTTGGTCCTCTTGCCAAATCCCTTAGAAGTAATTGTAAGCAACGTTGCGCTGGGCTTTGCAATCTCCATACCGATCACAGCATCCTTCTTTGAAATCCTTATTCCTATAACACCCTTGGCGCTTCTGCCCATGGATCTTATCTGGGATTCGTTAAAGCGTATGGATTTCCCAAGCTTCGTGGCAAGCACCATCTCTTTGGTTCCATCTGTAAGCTTTGCGGCTATTAATTCATCATCCTTCTCAAGGGTGATCGCGATTATCCCGCCCTTCCTTGGATGGCTGAACGCACTCAAGTCGGTCTTCTTTATGCTACCACTGCGGGTTGCAAGAACCACAAAGTGTCCTTCTGTAAACTCCTTGACTGGGGTGAAGGCTGATATTTTCTCAGCCTGCGAAATCCCCAATACATTTATTATAGCCTTGCCCTTTGCCATTCTACCCGCCTGCGGTATCTCATGAACCTTTAGCCAGTGCACCCTTCCTGAGTCGGTAAAGAATAAAATATAATCATGAGTCGATGCAATAAACAGGTGTTCAACAAAATCCTCATCCTTTAAATCTGTGCCGGTTACGCCCCTTCCTCCGCGTCTTTGTCTTCGATAAGAACCTACGGGCAAGCGCTTGATATAGCCCGAGTGGCTTATAGTTATAACCATATCCTCCTCGGCTATTAGGTCTTCTATGGCAAGCTCTTCTACCTCCGCCACTATCTCTGTTCTGCGCTCATCTTGATAGCGCTTTTTTATTTCAGATAGCTCATCCTTGATTATGCCCAATACCTTCTTTTCAGAAGCAAGCACGCTGTTGTAATACTCTATCTTTTTTATAAGCTCAAGGTATTCCTTGTCTATCTTCTCCTTCTCAAGAGCGGTCAATCTTTGAAGCTGCATCTCAAGGATTGCCTGGGCCTGTCTATCGGAAAGGCCGAACTCTCTTATTAACTGATGCTTAGCTGTCTGCGGATCCCTTGATTTTTTTATGCGCTTTATTATCTTGTCCAGATGCTTTAAGGCGATCTTTAAGCCCTCTAAGATATGCGCCCTGGCCTGAGCTTTTCTAAGCTCAAACTTTGTTCTTCTTATAACCACGCTCTTTCTGTAATCAACGTATGCCTCCAATATCTGCTTTAGGTTGAGAAGGCGGGGTCTTCCATCAAGAAGAGCTAGCATTATTATGCCGAAGGTTTGTTCAAGCTGAGAATGTTTATATAGCTTGTTTAGAACAATCTGTGCGTTAGTATCGCGCTTAAGCTCGATAACTATCCTCATCCCGTCTTTATCGGACTCGTCTCTCAAATCCGATACGCCCTCAAGTTTTTTCTCCTGAACGAGTCTTGCAATAGCCTCAATAAGGTTTGTCTTGTTTACCTGATACGGGATTTCAGAAATTATTATAGACTCCCTGTTGTGCCTATTGGTCTCAAGGGCTATGCGGGCCCTAACCTTAAGCAGTCCCCTTCCGGTTGTATACGCCTTTTTTATTTGTTCCCTGCCGCATATAATACCGCCCGTTGGAAAATCCGGTCCCTTCACAAATTTCATTAAATCTTTTATCTCGCAATTCGGATCATCTATCAGTTTTATAATAGCATCTGAGACCTCGGTTAAATTGTGTGGCGGAATATTCGTGGCCATACCAACCGCTATGCCGCTTGAGCCATTTATTAACAAATTTGGCAACGCTGCGGGTAGAACCGCTGGCTCTGTAAGAGAATCATCAAAGTTGGAAGTAAAGTTCACGGTGTCCTTATCAATATCATTAATAAGCTCGTTGGTAATCGAGCTTAGCCTTGCTTCTGTATACCTCATAGCTGCAGGCGCATCGCCATCTATGGAACCAAAGTTACCTTGACCGTCAATAAGTGGATACCGCAGTGAAAAATCTTGCACCATCCTTACTAGAGCATCATACACAGCTGTGTCGCCGTGCGGATGATATTTTCCTAGCACCTCTCCAACAATCCTAGCAGACTTTTTGTATGCCTTCGCATGGTCAAGCCCAAGTTCATTCATCGCATAAATAATTCTTCTGTGCACCGGCTTTAAACCATCTCTTACGTCAGGAAGCGCCCTTCCAACTATGACGCTCATGGCATAGTCTATATACGACTTTTGCATCTCATTTTCTATATAGACAGGTATTATCTTTTCATTCATCGTATACATGGATTCTTTTAAGTCCTCCTATTGCTCGCCCCCTAAGCTGGGCAATATATTATAACACCGAATTATCTAAAATTTAATGGTTAAATTCCTTAGAAACTCTTCAAATGCACTTTTAACGTCTATAAACTTTTCCGTAGGCCCCATCGTTACTAAGTAAAATCCTATGCCGGCCTTTGTAAAAAACATCCCCACCCCTTTTACCAGCTCACCCTCATGCTTAAGTGAAAAGGTGTCTTTTACGGCGCCATAACCACCGAAGCCCTCTTCTCTGTATATTGTATAATACCCGGCACCTCTTTGGCTTTTGCCGATAGCATCCGCATATTGAGCATTTGATATCTGAGCCCCAACCAATCTTTCGGCAAGAATCTTTACAACCATGGGTGCTCTTTTGCCAGATCTTGAAGTTTGGGATTTAAATTGCAAAAAAACCTTGGATTGATCCAGCCTCTCGTCCTTTGCGACCAGGCGCCAAGCATTAGAATCGTGCCTAAGCATAAAGTAATGGTTGCTTAACGAGCGTATTCCCCCCGAAGGCTGTTCTTCTTTTTTCTGTTTTTGCTGCTTCTTGGAAAGTTTTTCCGACAAGCTTTTCTTTACCAGCTCAAGGGCATATTTGGCCTCAATATCTCTTGGGTCGATTTGCAAGCAGATATGATAGCTCTTGGCTGCCTCTATCAGGCTCCCAACACGTTCATAGGCCCTGCCTAATTGACGCCATGCTATAGAGTTGTTCGGGCTATAATGAACACTCTCTTTATACCAATAGATCGCCCTTTTAACAGAACCGGCACCAAAACTGGCTTCTCCTAAATAGAAATACACCTCTTCAAATTCTGGCTCAATAACTAACAGTTTCTTAAGCTCAACGAGTGCCTCATCATACTTTTTAAGGGAAAGGAGCAGTTGCGCGTTTTTAAAAATCTCCTTGGCCTCCTGCGAAGATGGGCTAACCTCCCTGGCATGCGCCATACCCAATAAGCTCATAACAATTACTGCGCACAGAAAAAATCTAATTTTTTGGCCTATCTTCATCGTCATATTTATCGAACCGTCCTAAACATCAAGGTTGCTAACCTCTGGTGCATGTGCTTCTATAAACTCCCTCCTTGGCACAACGGCATCTCCCATAAGAATAGTAAAAACTTCGTCCGCTTTCACCGCATCCTCTAAGGTTACTTTTAATATAGATCTCGTTTCGGGATTCATGGTGGTATCCCAAAGTTGATGCGGATTCATTTCCCCAAGACCCTTATAGCGCTGTATAACCATGCCCTTTTTACCAAGGCTTTTGATATACAATAGCAGATCTTTAAGGCTGCCAATAAGCTTTTGTTCCTTTTGAGCCGCAACCTTAAATATCGCTTTTTTTCTCTTGTCGCCCTTGACCTCTTCTTCTTCCTGGCCCTCAAAAGAAAGAATATCTAACTTTCCTTTTTCCAGCCTATTAATAAGCTTCTCTAGATCGGAGGTCTCAAAAAACTCTACAATTTCTATTTCTGCCCTGGTGTTGGCTTCGTCGGGAATTTCTTCTTCCTTCGTATCCTTCTTTTTGGAGTTCGGCTCTTCGTATAGCTTTGTCACCTTTGCAAGCTCATTATCATCATAGACGAAATGGGTATTTCCCTCCACTTTTACCATATAAACAGGTAGCTTTTTGGTCTTTTTATGCTTTAATTCAAGGAAATTTTGCAATTTCACTCCCTTTTTTGATATACTTCTCTCGATTTGTTCCAGCTCTAGCAAGACATCCAGAAGCTCCCTAACCTGGCTTTTTTGGTAAGCATGCTTATCCTTGATGCGCACAACCTCAGCGTCCTCTAAGCCCAGCTCAAGCAGAATTTCATTCATGCTCTCTTCTGTGTCCACGTATTCCTGGTGTTTGCCGCGCGTAATTTTGTATAGTGGGGGTTGAGCAATATAAACATGCCCCTGCTCTATGAGTTTATTCATCTGTCTGAAGAAAAAGGTAAGCAGGAGTGTTCTTATGTGTGAACCATCTACATCGGCATCAGTCATTATTATAACCTTGTGGTATCTAAGTTTTTCAAGGTCAAACTCCTCTTCTCCTACGCCTGTGCCAAAAGCAGTTATTATGGTCCTTATTTCTTCATTGCTTAAAACCTTATCAAGCCGTGCCTTCTCTACATTGATAATCTTACCCTTTATGGGCAAAATAGCCTGAAAACGCCTATCCCTACCCTGCTTTGCACTTCCGCCAGCTGAGTCTCCCTCTACTATGTATAATTCACATAGTCCTGGATCGCGCTCGGAGCAATCGGCCAGCTTTCCTGGAAGCGAACCTACGTCAAGGGCTCCCTTCCTCCTGGTTAGTTCCTTAGCCTTGCGAGCTGCCTCCCTTGCCCTGGTAGCAAGTATGACCTTGTTTACTATCTTATTGGCGACGGAAGGGTTTTCCTCAAAAAATAAACCGAGCGCCTCGTTCACCGTTGAAAAAACAACGCCTTCCACCTCGCTGTTACCGAGCTTCGTCTTTGTCTGTCCTTCAAACTGAGGGTCTGGTATTTTGATGCTGATAACCGCTGTCAGGCCCTCCCTTACATCGTTGCCGGATATATCTATATTTTCCTTTAATAGATTACGGTTTTTGCAATACTGGTTTATGGACCGCGTAAGCGCACTTTTGAATCCACTAAGGTGGGTTCCTCCCTCGGTTGTATTAATAGCTAAAAATGCTTTCAGCGTAAACATCGTTATATTGGAGGGCTATCTCGACCCTTGTCTTGTCTTTTTCCTTCTCAAAAAACACAACCTTCTTATGTAGAGGATCTTTGTTTTTGTTTAGGTGTTCAACGAAAGATACTATTCCGCCTGCAAACTTAAATTCGGTCTCCTTATCCTTGCGCTCATCTTTAAGAATAATTCTTAGGCCCTTGTTTAAGAACGCGAGCTCCCTAAGCCTGTTGGATAGAGTGTCATAGCTAAATTCTATCTTGCAGGCGAAGATTTCCTTGTCTGGCTTGAAAGTAACCTTGGTTCCGGCTTTTTTGGTTTTTCTAATAACAGTAAGTTTTGATTTGGTCTTGCCGCGCTCGTACCTTTGGTGATAAGCCTTGCCATCTCGCTGCACCTCAACTTCAAGCCATTCCGATAGGGCATTTACAACGGAAACGCCAACCCCGTGCAAGCCGCCCGCAACTTTATAGGTCCTATGGTCAAACTTTCCTCCGGCATGAAGCATGGTCATAACGACCTCAACCGCAGGTTTCTTTTCGGTCTTATGAATATCAACCGGGATTCCTCTTCCGTCATCCGATATCGTTATGCTATTATCCATATGCACCACCACCTCTATGGTGCTACAGTGGCCACTCATGGCCTCATCTATACTGTTGTCAACAACCTCATACACAAGATGGTGGAGGCCCTTTGTTGATATGTCTCCAATATACATAGCAGGCCTTTTTCTAACAGCCTCTATCCCCTCTAATACCTGTATTGTTTTCGCATCATAAGCGCCAGCGGCAGCTTGCTTTGTCATATTCTTTACACCTTTCCTATTTTGAAATATATATCCTCGATGTCATTCTCTCCTAAGGCACTTTTAAGTTTTGAGAGTATGCCTTCCTTCAAAAACCCTAATTGATAAAGCCACATAGAGCTATCAACATTCACAACCAGTCTTTTATTGTTAAACGATATTGGTGCTGTGTGTTTCGATATCTTTTTCCCAACCGAAGCTTTCCATGCATCTTCAACGTGCCAAGGGGATCTTCTGTTGTTTTGTGTCCTGTTCTTTAAAAAATCATCCAGTATGTCCGATATTGGTTTTGGTTGACGAGAGCTCATGATATATGCATAGGCAAAACTATATAGGTGTATTTCGGGCTTCTAAGTACCGCGGGTTTTTCAGAGCTTGTTATCTCAAACGCTACCTGTTCATCTTGAAGCTCTTTTAAAACATCGAGAATAAATGTCGGGTTAAATCCTATGGTAAGCTCCTTATCCTTGTAGTCAACCTCCAGCTCCTCTTTTGCTTCTCCTATATCCTGTGTAATTTTAGACAAAACCAGCTTGTCCTTAAATAAATCAAACTTTACACATAACGAATCCTGGGTTACGTATAAGCTCATTCTTTTTATCGCGGATATAACAGACTCCCTGTCCAGTTTCAGTTTTTGCTTCTCTTCCTTTGGCACCACCTGTTCATAATTAGGAAATTCCCCCTCGATTAATCTTGTAATTATTGAGGTGTTTTCCATATTAAAGGTCAGCTGATTCTCGCTAAAGGTAATTCTAGCCTCTCCCTCGTCTGATAATATTCTATTTAATTCATGTACCGTCTTGCTTGGCACTATTAATTTTTTACTTAAAGCTTTTGGGGTCTTTATCTGTTCCTCTACCACAGCAAGTCTGCGGCCGTCTGTAGCTATCAATTTTAACTTATCATTTCCGATATCAAACAACACGCTATTTAAAACATATCTTGTTTCATCGCGAGACATGGCAAAGCTTGTAAGGTTTAACATGTGTTTTAATTTGCTCTGCTCAATAGTTACGCTATCTTTTTTACTTAAATCCGGCACCTTTGGAAATTCATCCTTCGGAAGGCCTAAAAGCTTAAATTTACACTTTTCACTATCAATAATCATTACATTGTTTTTCTTAACGCTTATTGAAATCAATGAATCCGGGAACTCTTTTATTATCTCTGAGAATTTTTTAGCAGGTATCGTTATTGATCCATCTTCTTGTGTGTCAATTGTCATTGACGACTGAACCGCTATTCCTGTGTCTATATCAGCGGTTGTTAAAATAAGTTTATCTTTTTTAATCTCCAAAAGAATATTTGATAAAATTGGAAGAATGCTCCTTGTTGGTACAATATTCTGAACATTCTGAACACTTCTTAATAATTCGCTTTTATTAGCACTAAATTTCACCCCTATCTCTCCTTTTATTTATACACCCACATACTACTATTATTATAACTAACTTATATAAAGATCTAATACTAATATTAATAACCCTGTTATCTATGTGGATAATCTCCTAACTCGTTTATTTATAGCCTTTACGTTGTTCATAAATTGTTTATAATATACCATATTATCCACACTATCAACAATCTCAAAAGAAAAATTTTCTAAAGTTAACGAACAA
>CAZOIE010000066.1:3031-7447 GCA_964579905.1 uncultured Planctomycetia bacterium | reverse complement strand
AGAAACAGGACCTCCAGCAGACTCTTCATTACATTTTGAAATATCATCTTGAAACCAGATCCCCTTTGCATCAGGATTACTAGGATCTAAACCAGAAACCCAATCTCCCGCACCCGCAGAACGTATACCAACCCAAAACCATGAATCATCTCCAACCAAAGATACTTCAGTTTCCAAGTCTTCTGCTTTAATATTGAAAGCCCCATCCCCCAATCTATAATATCTTTTCCCTAGCTCCTGAGAAATTCCATCTGAACTTAAAATTAACCACCCGTCCCCCTTCATATTTCCTGAAAATCCACTCTCACAAGAATAAGAATCAACACTAAATTTATTAACACAATCAAATGCACAACTATCCTCATCTTCATAAGATTCACAAAGCCAATTGTTATTACATCCCATCTTATCTCCACTGTCAGAAGAAATATCTATATCTCGACAACAAAGTGCAGAGGAATATTTTGCATCATCACAACTGCCAGAATCTTTGTAGAGACCAATACAAGAATTAAGAAGATTATAATAATAATATCCCATTTCATTTTTAGCAGGCTCAATATCCCTACCATATTCTATATCATAATTATCTAAAAAACAAGTAGCCCCCCTTGTATTTTGCACCAACCACTCATTCCATGTAGCGATAGTTACTATTGGAACGCCCGCATTTTCAAAAACTGTTTCAAATTGTTTTCTAAATGTTCTACCCTGGAATTTTGGTACTGCGTCCCCACTATTCATGCAACCACGTCTATGATAAGCGGCATCTACTGGAACCTGCTCAACAATCCCATTATTTATTGCGATTCGTTGATTACAGTCAATTGTTCCCTGACTAGACTTAAAATTTTCTTGACAATCTTCCAGATAGCTCCATTTGGGCTGGTTAGAATTTCCCAGTTGTCCCCATTGCTTTCTTACAATAAAATCATTTCCATATTGTGGACCTTCAATTTCTGCTATCCGCGAATCACTAACCGGGAACCACCTATTGTCCGTTGCAATAATCAACTTTTTATTATTATACCGAAACCAAAGATTTTCATATTCTGGATTAGTCATATACTCTAAAACTCTATCAATCATATCTTTTGATCTATCACTCACAATAGGAATCCATGGCGTAATCTTAGGTGCGTCGCCTACATCTTTCCACACATCCAACATATTTCTAAGTGGCCTATCTATCATTCCATGAGATTCTACATAATTGTCGCTATAAGATGGCCAATTAGTAATATCTAAAAATACAAAATCAATTCCTGCATCCCTTAGCATCTCCGCATGTCTTTGTAGCGTCTTGTGTTCTTCTGTCAAACAATAATACCCTAATTTAGGCTCATCTACCCAATGCCATGAATTTGCTTCCCCAAAAGGCCTCCCTTCTTTTAACATATTAGAAATATCATACTCTCTTGCATACTGATCATCTGAGAAAGGACAATGCCAGAGACTATACATAATGCCAAATTTTGTCTGGCTATTTATATTAACGCCATCATTACATTTTGAAATGTCATCTTGAAACCAAATCCCTTTGGCATCAGGATTGCTAGAATCTAGTCCCCCCACCCAATCTCCCAACTCCTTAGACCATACCCCAACCCAAAACCAAGAATCATCCCCAACCAAAGATGCTTCAGTTTCCAAGTCTGCTGTTTTAATATTAAAAGTCCCCTCATTAAGCTCATAAAATCTTTTCCCAAGCTGCTGAGCCGGCCCATCAGAAGTCAACACTACCCATCCATCTCCTCCCATATTTCCAGAAAAACCATTCTCACAAGAATAAGAACTTATGCTAAAATCTGAAACAACAACATTTCCTGTAATATTATAAAAAGATACTGCCCCAATAACTAAAATAAGAATTCCTAAACTAATCCAAACTCTCTTTTTCATGATTTATACTAGAATTAGAATGTTTTAAATGTTACCTGGCTCTTCTAGGGCTTCTTCTTGGAGGCATTCTTCTATGGGGAGAACCTCTCGGAGGCATTCTTGACTGGGGCTGAGCTGGAGGTTGTTGTAACTTATTTTTATTCTTATCAATTATGCCTGGCAAAACAAAAATTGCAAAACCGACCAAAACCAAAACGACTATGGCTGAAATTATTAATATGGCTGGATGAATCCCCTCATCATCATTTGAGGATTGACTCTGAGAAGAGGCTGAAGACCCACTTCTACCAGAAGAAGATGTGCTAGAACTTGTATTTTGCATATCTATTGATCCCGAAACCAAATCTCCACTTGATCCACTAGAAGACTGCTCAGAATCAGAACCGCCCTGCCGATTCTCAAGATGCTCAGCCAAATTAAAAGACGCCACATGCGTTACAGTCCCATTTGTAAGACACTTATCAATCGTCAATATATTATTATCATCAACATTTTTTGCAACCCCCATGCACTGCCCACCAAAACACGTATCATTTATTGTACAATTATTATTATCACTACAAGAAACACTATTGTTCTCTGTTGCACATTGCCCCCCTAAACACACATTAGTTGTGCAAATATTTCCATCGTCACAGTCTGACATAAACTGACACTCACATTCAGAATAATCATACGAGCAAACATTGTCCGAACAAATATCCACGCTACAATCCCATGAATCATCACACTGATAATCTGAATAACATTCTTTATTCTGAGGAAAATAATTTCCTGAAACTGGAATATCTACCCTCGCCCCATATCTTTGAGTAATTTCCCCACCCCCAGAAAGCTTAATGTACCACGTTTGAGTAGAAGGAGAATAAACTCCAAGGTCCGCCTTTCCGTCACCATCATAGTCATATGGCACATATACCGAAGACGCAGCCACAAATCCAACGGCCAACAACATAACAAAACAAATCAATCCCTTTCTCATATACTATATTAAATTTTAAGATTTATAAAACTATTCACTCAATACGTCTCTATTTTCCTATATTTCACACCGTTATTATTATAAGCTATGTGAATCTGTCCATCAGAATCTGTTGTAATAGCACACGTATTACCTGGGCCAATGTCTTTAGTCGGGCCAAACTTAGAAACCCCCTCTGGACTTATATATTTTATATATATATGATTATTTGAATGGGTCCAACAAACGAAAGCCCCTCCTCCTTGGGCTGGAGCAACTTGCGGACTATATCTTCTAAGTCCATTAGCAAAATATGCAGCAGAATTATCTAACACATAGTGCTCTGATGGACCAAATAAAAATTTTGAACCATCGAAAATATTAACTATTGCCTTTTCATGACCACCACCCCTTGAAGAAGCAATATAAGCTACCTTAGGATCTTCCAAGTCAGAAGTCAAGGCCTGATACTCTCCATCATCTCCAGTCCCAGAATTACCACCAACCATATAATTAGACCAGCCAATTACCCCCTGTCCCGCAGCATTACGCAATGAATTTTGATAAACCCCTGTCGCAGCATGCCAAACCGTTCCATCTTTTGAAATTGAAAAGGAATTAACCTCCCCCCCTTTTCCACTTTCCATATATCCAGTTCCAAGAGAAGACAGGCGATTACTACTTACGCCAAATATTTCATAATAGCCACCATTACCCGCCCAAACAACACACTCATCCTTCTTTGTCGGATTAATACCTATTAATCCTATAGGTAAACAACAATGCCCTCCTTTAACGCTTGAAATATAATCAGTTACAACCGGATTCACTGCTATATCCTCAAAATAAATTAACCCCATCGCATCAGGATGCCATTTCACACCAGAAATCCATGCCTGATCATAATCATTAATTTCAATCCTAGGATTAAAAAACTGCGACCCACCAGTATTAAAATCAGAACCAGTCCAGGCTCCATTTATTTTATGAAACAATAAAACTTTTCCTTGGATCCACACATCTGAAGCAATATGTGGATTATTATTTGTGTCCGTTGCTATTGTAGGAATTCTGCCACCACTACCAACACTCTCCTCCGCACCAATATCTCCAATATTAGAACCACCCATTTGAAAATCATCTCTTAAGTAATATGGCAAATTTGCAGGAATAACCCCCGCAAAACCCCATTGTATTGGATCTGTACTTCCAAAAACATACCAATCCGAAGTCTTTGGATTATAAACCGCTATATCTGTTTTGCCGTCGCCATCATAGTCTGCTGGGACTGGGATAACATTTTCTCCAAAATCTCCAAATGTTTTAGACCTTTTTACACCATCCCTATTTATATAATGCCAATTCCCCAAAAGTGAATTAAAAACTGCTATATCTGTTTTGCCGTCGCCATCATAGTCTGCTGGGACTGGAATGTCATTTTCATTATTTCCCGGAATCTTATAATAATCAAATCCATCTTGCGAAAATTTTTGACTAGCCAAATGGCTCAATTTATTGCTTTCTAAATTTATATACCATCTTCGGTTTTGAGG
>CAZOIE010000066.1:0-3017 GCA_964579905.1 uncultured Planctomycetia bacterium | reverse complement strand
CGATGTCTGTTTGTCCATCACCATCATAGTCTGCTGGAATTGAAATATCCCCCTCCGTTCCCCACTGAACCTTAGTTGTCGAACCATTCTCAGACCTCATAAACCATTCTCCCGTATTAGTACGAAACACCGCCATCTGCTCCGCATTATAAGATTGACCAAGAGAAGAAATAACATTGCCAGTTACATTATAATAATAAATCGATAATGCTACCAAGATCACAAACACAACCAGTCCAAATAACAAACTCTTTTTCATAATAAATATAAATTCACACCCTATAAAAATCTACTTGTTTCGCAAGAGTCCTGCCCCCCATTTGTCACTCTCCACTCACCCTGCACTCTTTCCCAGTTACTTAGTATATAAATGAAATTATGCTGGAAAACATATTTTGAATCTTAATATTATATATAAAGAAAAGAGTATTTTATTCGTTAAGAGAGGAAAAAGGAGGTGAAAAAATGGATATAACTATTGTGCCCACAGCTGATGTAAAGAGCGACCAGGACGAAGCCAGTAGGTTTTTTGAAACGATCCAAAACACAATAAGTGGCCTGGATAAATACGTCTGTGATCGTTTTAAGACTGGATATCGAATTCGGACGTTATAGCTCGTCCAATAGGTGCCCGCAAGCTACAGTCAGTACTGCGGACAACCCTTGAAAGAGAAAGTTTATTTTTTATTTTTATTCATAAGAATTATAATTACCGTCACAACAAATACAAGAGCAAAAATCAACACCCCGAGCACAAGAATTTTATTATCCAAAATATTCTCTACATCAAATACAAACAACCGCTTCTCTACTAATAATTTTGGCTGCAAAATTTGTAACTCTTCTCTACTTAAATTTAGCTCATCTAATACCTCCTCAAGCTCTTCAGTATCCCTTGATTCCACATTAGAACCAGCTACCTCAGCAAAACCTTCAGATTCATCAACACCCTCCCCATCCAATAAACTCAAGCCATCACCCTCATCCGTATCATTATTTGTTTCAAAAACTTTATATTTATATAAACAATACTCTCCCAATACGGCTCCACCCCCTTGACACCCCACAGGAGAAGATGAGATAATATTTCTTGTTCTTCTAAAATTTTGCCCACACTCGCTCCACTCAGAGTAATTAAATGATTCACAAACGGGCACATCTGAATCACATTCTATTTTCTCCGCTAAAGCTGATTTATCCACACCATCCTTACAAACACCTTTTTTTATCCAAGAAATATTTTGAATCCCTTCAGCTGAGCAATTTTCTGGAGTATAAACCTCCTCCCAATCACTATCTACACACAGGGGCACGTAATAACACTGCCGACTTAGGTCTGGGGTTCCTTGGCAGTTGTCAGGGGAGGATGACTCGACTGTTCTGAATTTGTTTCCGGTTGGTTGGCAGCTTCCATAGTCTGAGTAGGTGTAAGTGCAAGTTGGATATGGTGTGGGTTCGACACTCTCTTCTTTAGATATACAAACATTAGAAGAGTCACACTTAAAAACAGAAAATTTCCCACCCGAATATTTTGCACAAAAATCATAACCCTCAATAATGACTTCATCATTACCATCACCATCGAAATCTTTGATACATGTATTCTCATCCACCCCATAACCTACAAACTTACAGCCATGGAAAATAAAACTATGACCCTCAGACTCTGCAAAACACCACTTTTGAGTTAATGGAGATACCATTACAACATCATCCCTCCCATCACCATTAAAATCTCCAGAGAATAAAAAGCTAGATCCCCCATAACCCATTAATGCTACATTCCTTACCCCCTGCTTATTTAAAACCCAAACTAGGCTTTCATGATATATCAGCATATTCTCTTGTATATCATCACCATCGAAATCTCCACTAATATTAGAAATGGGCTTCTCCCAATAATCTAAATAGATGGGATTAAATCCCGATGTTCCGGGGGAATTTAGACTGATTGCGTATCCTTCTTCTAAGGATGAAACCTCAGTATTTCTAGAAAAAAGATTATTTTGAAAAGAACCATAGTCACTAGAATGACAACTATCTCCTTTGTTAAATCTGGGAGTAAATCCATCCATCTTTCTTATATCTTCATGAGTTCCAGGGCTTCCTTTATATGTCCAATAATTATTTCTTATAATATTATTACATCCTTTGAATAATCCATTTCTGTAATTATTTGCAGCTATATTGTTTTCTACTATGGAACCCATGCTCCCGTCATCTAAATAAATTGCTCCATATTCATTTTTTTGATTAATGAGGATATTGTTTGCTATGATTTGATTTGTCCTAGCCCCAAGTGAGTAAATACCTCCCCCATCTTTCAGAATACTAACTGTATTTGATATAAAATTATGTTCAATTAAAATATTTTTGTTTACTTTTAGTGGAACCCAACTCCAACCAACAGATATTCCAGAATAAGGCAAATTCTTTATAGTATTATAACTTATTGAAAGATTGTCAAAATAATTTGTAACAAAAATACCTACGCTGGATGGATAATCCGTAGCTACATTTTGGATGTAATTATGTTCAATTCTATTATTTTTTCCAAAATCAAAAATTTTTAATGTGTTATCAAATTGAATTGCATTTGATGAGATCTCATAGAATTTATTTCCAACTATTTCTATATCCTCAATTTTTCCAGAAAATCCAATAGCTGACCCACCAAGATTATGCAAAATATTACCCTTAAAGACAATGTTTTGAGAATTATTAAAATTTATATTTGCTGGTAAAATTTTACCCACAAAGTTAGTTGGTGGGCTAAAGCTATCTATTATCATGTTGGCCTGCATAGAGACAAATCCATCATCCTCATCTGCAGACAGCTCTGTAGCTTCCGAAAACTCTATCCCCTCAAAAATAAGATTATGAACTGCTCTTTCTTTCTCACCATTTCCCACTAAAATTCTATCCAAGACTGGCATTACGGCTTCCACATTTTCCATATTCTCTCCACTTATTGGCCAATAATACAAATATCCATCATCTAAAGCCCATTCACCTGG
>CAZOIE010000065.1:0-7490 GCA_964579905.1 uncultured Planctomycetia bacterium | reverse complement strand
AGGAAGCGGTTAAAGGGCAGGATCTAAATAAGATAAAAGATAAGATGAAGGAGCTTACCGATGTTTCCCATAAGCTAGCCGAAGAGATCTATAAGAAGACTTCAGCGCAGCAGCAACAAGCTCAAGGACAAGCAGGCCCTGGTAGTGGTCCTCAGCAACAGGAGAGTGCACAGCAAGATAAGAAAGATAAGGAAGATGTTATTGACGCTGAGTATAAGGTAGAGGACGAAGATAAAGAGAAGAAGTAAGATATGGCAAAAAGAGATTACTATGAAGTTCTAGGGGTTGCCAAGGATGCAAGTACTACTCAGATAAAGCAGGCTTATCGCAAACTTGCTTTAAAGTACCATCCCGACAGGAATCCTTCCAAGGACTCTGAAGAAAAGTTTAAAGAGATATCTGAGGCGTATGAGGTTCTAGGCGATGATAAGAAGCGCTCAACCTATGATCAGTTCGGTCATGCCGGAATGGATAATGTCTTTGGCGGTGGCGGATTTAACTGGTCTGACTTTCATCACTTTGATGATCTGCAGGATTTATTCGGAGGATTCTCAGATATATTCTCACGTTTCGGCGTAGATATGGATATATTTGGAGGTTCCTCGGGTTCTTCAAGAAGAGCCCGTCGCGGTAGAGACTTATTATATGAACTTGACCTTAGTTTTTTGGATGCTGTATCAGGCACAAGTAAGAGCATAACATTCCAAAGGCTTGAAACATGTAACACTTGTAGTGGCGATGGCTTAAAGCCCGGGACCCAAAAGAAGAATTGTACTACATGTAATGGCAGCGGTCAGGTATTTAGCTCAAGTGGTTTTTTCAATATTGCAAGGTCATGTCCTAAGTGTAAGGGTGAGGGTGCAATTATAGAGAACCCGTGTCAGAGTTGTAAGGGTGCAGGGAGAACCAAGGTAGAAAGAAAGTTGGAAATAAAGGTTCCAGCTGGTGTAGATACTGGAATGAAGCTTAAGATATCTGGTGAAGGTGAGGCTGGTACAAAGGGTGCCCCAAGAGGCAACCTATACATATTGATGAATGTAAGGCCGCATGAAATATTCCAAAGGGATGGGCTTGATCTATTCTGTGAGATACCGGTAAGTTTTCCACAGGCTGCGCTTGGTACCGAGATAGATGCACCAACCCTTAATGGCAAGATAAAGTTGAAGATTCCCGAGGGCATACAAAGCGGAAAGATCTTAAGGATAAGAAGCAAAGGCATTCCCAATCCGCATGGATCAGGAATAGGAGATCTTCATGTAAGGGTGGTTGTTGAGACGCCTGTGAAATTAAACAGTAAGCAAAAGGATTTATTAAATGAATTTATGCAGAATTCCCAAGATAGTTCGCTACCCCTTAATAAGTCCTTTTTGGATAAAGTAAAGAAGTTTTTTAGTAAAGTAGGGAATTAAAGTGCCGACATACGAATATGAATGCAAGAAATGTGGTTATGCGTTTGAAAAATTCCAAGGTATGACAGAACCACCCATTAAGCGTTGTCCAAAGTGCAGATGTGCTGTAATCAGGCTTATCGGTTCAGGTTCGGGAATAATATTCAAAGGATCAGGTTTTTACATCACGGACTATAGGAGTAAAAGCTACAAAGAGGCCAAGAAAAAAGATACATCAAGCTCTCAAGCAAAGACAGTCGATACCCCAAAGACTGATTAAATATGGATGTGCGTAAGAGTCACTTTTGTAAATTCTATCTACCGGCGATTGTTTTTGGTGCCTTAATTTTAGTAGCCTCTTCAATTCCTATAAAGCCACCCGAGATAGAACGTGATTTTCAAATTGATAAAGTATTCCATCTTATTGAGTATTGTTTATTTGCAGTTTTAGTTATAAGGGCTTTTACACATTCTAACCTAAATTTTTTAAAGAATAACGAGCTTATAGCAACATTTATATTTGTTGGTTTATTTGCCCTGGTGGATGAGGCCTACCAATCTCTGATACCATATAGAGACTCATCTATATTTGATGCTATGTTTGATACTGCAGGTGGAGTTATTGGATCTTTGTTGTATAAATTCAAAATTAAAAAGGCACAATAAATTAAAATGATAGAGATTAAACCATTTAAGGCATACCGCTACAACGAACAGAAGATCAAAAATTTAAATAATCTTTTTACCCCTCCATACGATGTTATTACTCAAAAGGAGCAGGATGCTTTCTATAAGCTAAGCAAGTACAATTTTATAAGGCTTATACTTCCCAAAGAATACCCAGGTGATAATAGATATAAAAGAGCAAGGGATATATTAAATAAATGGATTAAGAAGAGCGTCATGGTTAAAGAGGAAACAGCTGCTATTTATCTATATGAGCAAAGCTACAAGATAGATGGTATTTTAAAAAAGAGGATAGGCTTTATAGGACTTGTTAGACTAAGGGATTTTTCCGATAATCTTATATTTCCCCATGAGAAGACATTTGCCGGACCAAAGAAGGATAGATCTCTTATTTTAAAGGAATTAAAGGCAAACCTTAGTCCTATCTTCAGCTTATTCAATGATCCTCAGAAAAAGATTACGAGTATATTAAAGGAATATGCAAAAAATAATAGAAGGATATTGAAGGTTAAGGATAAGGACGCGGTTTCGCATAGCCTGTGGCAAATACAGGATCCTAAGTTGATCAATAAAATAGTTAGCCTGATGTACGCTAAGGATATTTTCATTGCCGATGGACACCATAGGTATGAAGCAGCACTTGGACATAAAAAATCTATGGAGGCTAAGTCAAGATATTCTAAAGATGCTCCTTATAATTTTGTAATGACATATTTTTTGGGCTTGGATGAGGATGCTGTAACCATACTGCCTACCCACAGGGTTATTAAACTAAAAGAGGAGCTTAAGAAGAATCAGATTTTGGAGTTTTTAAAACAATCCTTTTTTGTAAAGAGAAAGAAAAGTTTGAAAACTTTAGTTGGAGAGCTTAAGACTCATCAAAGAAAAAATCACTGCTTTGGGTTATGTCTTGGTAGGGGAGGTTATTTTATACTTATTCCCAAGGACAAGGCCAATATAAAAAGGCGCATGAAGGATGCACATCATCATCTAAAAAAACTTGATGTAAATATACTGCATAGCCTTATAATAGATGATATAGCCAAGGAGAAAGACGTTATCAGAGAGATTTCCTATATCAGGGACCTGGGGCACATCCAAGAACTGATGAACAAGGATAATAACTTCATCGCTTTTCTGTTAAACCCGATGAAGATATCTCAGTTTAAAAAGGTTGTAAAAGACAAAATTAGACTTCCGCATAAATCCACTTATTTCTATCCAAAACCTTTGTCTGGGCTTCTGTTGCATAGGTTTGACGCTTGACTTTATAATCTTTCATATGATACAGTAACTATCAGGTTAGACCCATCCTCTATGTGGAATTAGTATGGTCTATCCGACAGGATAAGGTTATGTCTCTATTTGGAAAAAAACCAAAATATACTATAGTAAAGGTTGCTAAGAAGCGGCCTATGCCGGATGGTCTTTGGACCAGATGTCCTGAATGCGGCGAGATAACCTACAACAAGATTCTGCAAGAGAGCTTCAAGGTCTGTCCTAAGTGCAATTTCCATTTTACTCTGAGTGCTCATGAACGGATGGAGCTGTTAATAGATAAAGATAGCTTCGTTGAATATGATGCCAGTATGGAGTCATGTGATCCCCTTGAATTTAAGGGTCCAAAAACCTACAAAGAAAAGCTAAGCAATGATAAGAAAACAACCTCTCTTAAGGAAGCGGTTCTTACAGGAGAGGGATTGCTCCAGAAGCAAAAGGTGGTTATCGCAATAACAGATTCTCGTTTCATGATGGGTTCTATGGGTTCTGTTGTTGGGGAGAAGATAACAAGGGCAATAGAGCAGGCCACATCAAAAAGACTTCCTATTATTATAGTTTCTGGATCTGGCGGTGGTGCCAGAATGTATGAAGGCATGCTTGCTCTTATGCAGATGGCAAAGACCTCCGCTGCTTTAAGCAGGCATCAAGCTGCGAATCTTTTATATATTTCAGTTCTTACCAATCCCACAATGGCAGGCGTTATGGCTTCATTTGCTTCACTGGGGGATTTAATAATAGCAGAGCCTAAGGCCTTAATAGGATTTACAGGTCCGAGGGTAATTGAGCAGACTATAAAACACAAGCTTCCCGAAGGGTTTCAACGCTCCGAGTTTTTACTTGATCATGGATTGATAGACATGATCATAGTAAGAAAAGATTTAAAACCTACATTAAGTAAAATACTAAAATATTCTCGCAAATAACAAGTTACAGGTAACAATAACCCTTGACAGCTTTTTTTATTTGTTATATATTTTTTCTTGTCTAAAGAAGTTAAAACATTGGGAAAAATTTTAAGTATATTATTAGGTACAATGTTTACGGTAATAGGCATCTTACTTCTGATTAGATGGTGGACGCCCTTTATCGTAGTGACAAAAGCTGTTGCTCCAGTATTTTTGATTGTATGTGGAATTGTTGCGTTGATTGCTGGAATTGCTGAGATAAGAGATCATCTGAATTTTAAAAAAGAGGAATTGAATCAAGGGGAAAACTCTTAGAATACAGACTTAGTAATTATTTTATTATTTCGTTCATAATATAATTCCCCTCTAAAAACAATCAATCTAGCGTACATACGTACACAATATATAGTAACCCTTTTTGCCAAAAAACCTAGATATTGTATTTTCCTTGACAACGTTGTCAATTTATTGTATAAGAAATAATTGTCTTAACTACTCGAAGAGTGCCTACTCGGCTACTCGAAGAGTGCCTAATCGGCTACTCAAAGAGTGCCTAATCGGCTACTCAAAGAGTGCCTAATCGGCTAACCATTAACCCCATAGAGAAGGAGTGACAACGATGGAGTTATCATCCAAAACTTCCACAAATTTAAAGTTATCAGCCAATGCCTTAACCGTCCTTAAGAGGAGATATCTAAAGAAGGACGAGGCCGGAAAGGTTATAGAAGCTCCGGAGGATATGTTTAAAAGAGTGGCCAATAACATTGCCCAGGCAGATCTTTTTTATAATCCGGATGCAGATATATCAAAGACAGAATCTGAATTTTATCGCGCTATGACCTCTTTAGAGTTTTTACCAAACTCCCCTACGCTTATGAACGCAGGTAGGGAACTTCAACAGCTTTCTGCATGTTTTGTTCTACCTGTAGATGATTCTATGGAGAGTATATTTGAAGCGATAAAGGATACAGCACTTATTCATAAAAGCGGCGGAGGAACAGGATTTTCCTTTTCAAGAATAAGGCCAAAGAATGATGTGGTACAGACCACCAAGGGTGTTTCAAGCGGCCCCACATCTTTTATGATGGTGTTTGATTCAGCGACCGAGGCAATAAAGCAGGGTGGCACCAGACGCGGCGCCAATATGGGAATCTTAAGGGTTGATCATCCAGATATACTTGAGTTTATAAATGTTAAGGTCTCTGGAATCACCTTGAATAATTTCAATATCTCTGTTGGCTTGACCCGTGAATTTATGGAGGCGCTGGAAACAGACTCAGATTATAATCTTTTGAATCCACGCACCAAGGAGGTCGCGGGCAGCCTTAATGCCCGTAAGATCTTCAATCTGATAGTAGAGAATGCATGGAAAAATGGAGACCCCGGCATTATATTCTTAGATAGATTAAACGAGGCTAACCCAACTCCAAAGATCGGAGAGATAGAATCTACCAACCCTTGCGGAGAACAACCACTTCTTCCTTATGAGTCCTGTAATCTTGGCTCAATAAACCTCTCTAAGTTTATAAATGATGGTAAGGTAGATTACGATAAACTTGCTGAGACCGTGGATATTGCCGTACATTTTCTTGATAATGTTATCGATATGAATAAATATCCGATTACCAAGATTGAGAATATGACAAAGTCCAACAGGAAGATCGGTCTTGGGATTATGGGGTTTGCAGACCTATTGGTTAAGCTGAAAATTCCGTATAATTCTGATGAAGCAATATCTCTAGCTGAGAATATTATGGAGTTTATAGAGAAGCAGTCAAAATTTGCCTCAAATAGACTTGCACAAGAAAGGGGATCTTTTCCCAATTTTGAAAATAGTATATATGCAAACGGCAACATAAAATTACGTAATGCAACGACAACCACTATTGCGCCTACTGGGACCCTAAGCATAATAGCAAACTGCTCAAGCGGGATAGAGCCAATATTTGCTATCTGCTATACAAGAAATGTCCTGGATGACGATAAGCTTCCGGAGATGCATCCTTACTTTAAAGAGATGGCCAAGAAAAAAGAGTTTTATTCGGATGAGCTTATAAGAGATATAGCAAAGGAAGGTTCCATAAAACATTTTAGTGTTATACCGGAGGAGGTTAGGGATATATTTGTCACAGCACATGATGTTATGCCTGATTGGCATATTAAGATGCAGGCCGCCTTCCAGAGGTTTACTGATAATGCAGTATCAAAGACTGTAAACTTCTCTCATGAGGCAACTACAAAGGATGTTGAAGAGGTATATGTGTCGGCGTATAAGCTGGGATGTAAGGGTGTAACTATCTATAGAGATAGAAGTAGGGATGTTCAGGTTCTGAATATAGATAATAGAGAGGATCATTCTGAAAAGCTAGAGGATAAGATATCCCCAAAGCCCAGGCCAACCGTTATAACAGGCACAACCACAAAAATTGGTACAGGATGCGGGAACCTCTATATTACCCTGAATGTAGACGAAGAGGATAAGCCCTTTGAGTTGTTTACGCAGATGGGTAAAGCAGGTGGATGTGCAGCAAGTCAGCTTGAGGCGGTAGGCAGACTTGTATCGCTTGCCTTTAGGACCGGAATAGATATGAAATCTATAGTTGAACAGCTCTCAAGCATAAGATGTCCTTCTCCATCATGGGAAAAGGGAGGAAGAATATTCTCATGCGCCGATGCCATAGCAAGGGTTATAGAAAGACGATTTATAAAGGATAGCTCTCCCAAGCTTGAAAAGGGAAGCAGTGCTACAGACACCTATTCGGTTTCAAAGAGTAATAGAGTTGGTAATGTAGTTGGCGTGTGCCCAGATTGCGGTAGCTCCTTGCAGCATGAGGAAGGTTGTGTTGTTTGTTATTCCTGTGGATTTTCTAAGTGCTGATATTAGAAGAAATGAATAGCTTTTTAACCTTAACCACCCCTCTTGAGTAGGAGGGGTGGTTTTTTAACCCAAGACATTAAATGACGATAAAACCTGATTTTTGGATTGAAAAGATGGCCCTTGAAGAGGAGATGATAAAACCCTTCTCTAAGAATCGTGTAGTTAAGAGTGAAATTTCTTCCGGGCTTTCTGCGTATGGATATGATATTAGCCTAGCAGACGAGTTTAAAATCTTAAAAAAAGATTTAGAACTTGTTGATCCAAAGTTAATAAAGGATTCTGATTTTATATCAAAAAAGTCAGATTCTTATATACTACCTCCAAATAGCTCTGTACTTGCCAGAAGCAAAG
>CAZOIE010000064.1:0-7534 GCA_964579905.1 uncultured Planctomycetia bacterium | reverse complement strand
TTCTAAAACTTTTATCGCAGGCACCATCATATTTATATGTACCGTTTAAACCCCCATTATGCTCTCCTAGGAATTCCTTGGTACGAAAATCTATACCTAATTTTTCACATCTAATCTTGGCTTCGCTTATTTCTTTCTTAAATGATGAATGTAACACAGCCCAGATACCTACACTAAAACCTGCGTCAATCATCTTCTTGGTTCTTTTGATTGTATCATCTAAGTTCATTTGTTCTGGATGGTAACTCACCCGAATAGACGCATATGGTGCGTCCCTTTTAACTCTATCTGGCGAAACCTGACCTATAAACTCATCTATATCAAACTGCAGATTGGTAAGTATATCGATATTAAGTTCCAGCTTTATGTTATTGATTATATAAATAAAATCTGGGTGCAAACTTGGTTCACCCCCCTGAAGCGTTACAGGTAGATCATCTCGTGAAGCAATACGGTTTAAGCCCTTAACCCAATCTTCTCCAGATATGGTTTTTCTTTTAATACTGTCTTGCTCAAAATAATTAATGCAATAGCTGCATCTATAATTACATGCAAATGTCAAAAATATGCCTATGTAGTTGTACGATTTTGGAATAACGATCTGTTTCACTTTAGCCTTTTCCTTAATATGCGCACATTTATGAACAAAACAAAGATTGTTTTTAACACTCCTAAGAGGTTCCTTAAGCGAAGTGCCTTGGACTTTCCAAAAGGCCTTTTTTCAATATACATCCCCACCTCATTAAAAGAATAACCTGACTTAATAAGCTTGATCAGAGCTTCTGCCTGAAATGCAAAGCTATTGGTGGTAAGCCCTGCAGATTTTATAAGCTCTCTTTTGTATATCACAGGACCGTTGTAATAGTTAAGTTTCAAATTAAAAAGCAGGTTTAACGACTTTGTGAAGGTACAGGATAAAAATCGCCTTAGGAAAGGTCTGATCCAATAGTTTAGCGTATATGGAATAACTATATCTGCTTTCTCTTGGAGCACTTTTCTATACATCGCCCTAATAGAATCAAGCGATATCTCATTATCCCCTGGTATCATGCTTACGTAATCATGCTTCGCTTCCTCAACACCCTTTCTGTAATTGTAGCCAAAGCCCATTGTCTTTTCATTGTGTACAACCTTGATCTTCTCATTTTTAACAGCTAGATTATCGGCTATCTCGGCCGTTTTATCACTTGATGAATCATTAAATATTATAATCTCATAGTCTCTAAAATTACTATCAAAGGCCGATAAGATACTGTTAACGGTTGGTCCTAGGCTTTTTTCCTCATTCAGGGCGGGAACTATAACTGAAATACTTGGTTTCTCTTGTTGGTTCATATTATTCTTTTTACTGCCTTTATTATCTCATTCGATCCAGGATAGAACGCCTTCTCCAAAACTGGACTAGCAGGAGTGGGGCAATCTGGGCTTGACAGGCGAATTATAGGCCTCGTTAAATACTTAAAAGAAGACTCCGCTATCCTTGCCGATATCTCAGCAGATACGCCTCCGGTCAACCATCCTGTATCAGCAATAACAAGCCTGCCTGTCTTTTTTAGTGATCTTGAGATAATCTCTAAATCCAATGGCTTTATGGTTCTTGGATCGATTACCTCTATATCAATATTTTCTTTTTTCAATATCTCAGCCGCCTTTAATGCCTCAAAGACCATATAGGAAATCCCAACCACAGTAACATGCTTTCCTCTTCTTCTCACCATGCCCTTACCCAGCTCTACAGAATACATAGGCTTTGGCACATAGCCAATATGTTCATAAAACCAGCGATGCTCGATAAATATAACGGGCGACTCGTCCCCTATACTTGCTATTAAAAGCCCTTTCACGTCATATGGGGTTGTCGGCATTACAATCTTTAGGCCTGGCACATGCATAAATAAACCTTGCAGACTTTGTGAGTGCTGTGCTGCAGATCCCCATCCTCTTCCTATAATAGTACGTATAACCAAAGGAGCCTTTAGCTTACCATTAAACATATAGCTCCATTTTGAGATATGGTTTATTATCTGATCCATCGCCGGAAGCAGAAAATCCATGCGCATGTGAATAACTATAGGCCGGAGGTTTCTAATCGCTGCACCTAGTGCTACGCCTGTAATTGCATTTTCAGCAATAGGGGTATCGAATACCCTTTTTTTACCAAAGGCCTTCTCTAGTCCAACGGTTGTTCCAAATACACCACCTGGATCATCAACACCTTCACCCATAACAAAGACAGAGCTGTCCTTCTTCATAATAAGGCCGGTGGCTTCTCTTATTGCATCTTTGTATTTCAAGCCCCTTAGCCTCTTCTTAGCCTTCTTACAGGCCTTGTCAAATTCACTCTGTTCTGTATAAACCTTCTCCCATGACATCTCTAGTAAACATCCTCCAATAGCTCTTGCTTCTTTGGAAATGCACTCCTCTTTGCAAAACGAAGAGCACCTTCAATTTCTTTGTCTATCTTTACTGCAATCCTATCAATATCAGACTGAGAAACAACCTTGCCTTTTACGAGTTTGCTAATAGGACATCTTTCAATCCATTTAAATAATTCTGCTTTTGGCCTGCACCCTGTCTCATGATCACAGCTGGGTCCTACATGCTGCTTCAAGCGATAGGTTCTATATTCAAGCAGGGTTGGGCCACGACCAGCTCTTGCTCTTTCTATTGCTTTCTTAGCAGTTTTATAGATTCTTAGTACGTCATTTCCATCTGTCCTAATGCTTGGAATAAGATATGGCTTTGAGCGCTGGTAAATATTATCGGCTACCTGCCTTGCCAATATATGAGAGTTCGTGGCATAAAAATTATTCTCACAGACAAATACAATCGGTAATTTCTTAAGGGCTGCAAAGTTAAGGGACTCAGAGAATACTCCTGTATCAACAGCACCATCTCCAAAAAATACAACGGTTACTTTTTTATCTCGCTTTAATTGAGATCCAAGCGCTGAGCCCGTTGCTATGGGAATAGCGCCCCCAACTATAGCAGTGGTTCCAAGGATACCGTTTTCTATATCAACCAGATGCATAGAACCGCCTTTGCCTCCAGAGCAACCTGTTTTCTTACCATATAGTTCCGCCATAATGTATTTTAAATCCATACCCTTTGCAATACAGTGACCGTGATTACGATGGTTAGAGAATATATAGTCTGATTTCTTAAGATTAGCGCAAACCCCTGCTGCTATAGCCTCTTGGCCTAAGCAAAGATGGACCGGGGTCTTCATCTGCTGCTTAGGATAAAGCTCTATTATTTTCTCCTCAAAACGGCGGATCTTAAACATAGTCCTCAACATAGATCTCAATGTCGTTGAAGAAATATTTTTGCATTGTTTAATTGTCATATCTTAAATAAAATTTACATGGGGCGGAAGATTTTTTAGCTCCCATAAGTAATTATTAACCTCATCAAGTCTACAGTTCTTCATACATTTTCTTACATCAAGCCTGGAGGATACCATATTTAAAATCTTCTTTCTCTTTTTACCTTTCCATATACTGGGAAATGAATTCTTATAGATATTACCGTAGCAAAAATCATCCTCTCCTAAAAATGGACCGCAGGTATATATGTTTCCGTTTGAGGTTATCTCGCAGAAAAAGGGTAGGCCAAGACACTTACTATAGCCCCTTGGCTCATTAAGTTTAATAAAAGAATGTCTTCTGAAATAAACCTTGAATTTTTCAGAGTTAAATCTTGCAAGCTTCTTCTCAAGCTCCAGTAACTCTTTACTTGATATAGATCTACTTATATCGTGCGGGCTCTGGGGATGCTTTATAAACGGCTTTATAACAAGATAATCAACCCCGATATTTTTTAAGACCTTGGCAAGCTTTGGCGGTTCATTTAGATTCTCAGGCAGTAAAACCAATTGTGCGCCTATGCTGCATTTGTATTTATTGCGCTTTCTGATCTTTACAGCTTCTTTTAGGTTAAATATAACTCTATCAAAATCGCTTCCCTTGCAACCATGAATCTTTGCATATGCTTTTTTGGAGCCGGCGTTAACACTAACCTTTATCCATGTAAGGGCCCGAAGACACTTGCGGGCTATATTAGGACTAAATAAAATTCCATTTATTGCGCAAGCCACATCTAATCCAACCCTCTTAGCATATAGAATAAACTCAACCATGTCCTTATGCAGAAATGGCTCTCCCTCACCTGAAAACATAACACTCTTAACGCCATGCTTTGCCATATCCGAAAGGGCTCTCTTTAATATACTTTTATCGATAAACTGTGGCTCATAATCAAGGTAATCGAAGGCGCAGAAGATACAGCGGTGATTACAGGTGCCGGAAGGGCTTATCTCTACGTAGATAGGATATACATCCTTTCCCTCTAGCCACCTATTGACGCGGTCCGTGTGGTATATCAGCTTATGAGAATCTATTCTAAGATCCTGCATTATTTTTTCTTCCTCTTTACAGACAGTAACTTTACAACCTCATTCTTAACAGCCTCTGGCTTAATAAAATCCATGCAGTTGGTCTTTTGACGGCATTCGGATTCCAGGCATGGGACGCACTTATAAGGGGCTTTAGGTAAAAGCTTAACTCCCCTACCATAGAGACAAACCTCCTTAGACGAACTTGGTCCAAAAAGCACAACGACCTTTTTCTTTAAGGCAATTGCCAAGTGCATGCCAAGTGAATCATTTGTTACTATAAGGTTGCAAGAGTTTATCCAGTCCATGTACTCATACAAATTATTCAGCCCACGTTGCCACGAGATGGAATATTTTTTATCTAGCAAAGTCTCTAGTTTCTTCCAATGCTTCTTCGGCCATGCCTTATTCGGCCATTTTTCTCCTACCGCCCAGTTAAAACCAATCTTATACTTTAGAATATTTTTTGGCTTATAACCTAGTATATATTCCTCCTGTTTCCAACTTTCACCTATCATATCAGCAAGAGCATCCTGCCAGAACTTGTAATTGCCCTTTTTCTTTTCTAAATCTAGGCAAAGACTCAAGACATTCTCCGCTCCATCATAGGCTTTAGCAATGCCCTTAGTAGCATCAAATCTAAATCCAAATCTTCTCCATGCATTAACCGAATCAGAAAAGGCGCATATACCAGGACCCTTTTCCAGATTAATAACGGTGTCAAATCTCTCATGTTGCAACTGTAGTACCGACTCAAGATTAAAAATTAAGACTCTTTTAATATAGGGATTACCCTTTAACAGCGGATATGCCTTCTCATCTACAAGCCAGCTTACATCATCATTTTTGAAGAAATTTAGTATCACCGTGGTCCTTATAACATCTCCAAGGCTTGTGGTTGTACGAATCTCCTTATCAAGGGTTTCTGAGTAACCCAGTTTTATTATCAGCACCTTTGCCATATGATCACTCCTCTTTCGAATGCTTAAAGGTATCTATCTTGATTCCTTTAAAAAATAATCTCATAGAATCCAGTATATTGATTTTTACAGGATAGATTTTGGTTTTAATAAGATACATTTTAACAAATATATACGCCAAAAGAAAAACAATATTATTTGGAAGATATATTAGATGCTTTAAGATCAGATTTTTAAGACTTGGCTTCCAAACTGCCACAGTCCCTAAAAGAGAAAGGTTCTTATGAATCTTCTTCTCTTGTCTGGTGAAGCAATTGAGTGGTGACTCAAACATATAGGACAGATGCATTTTATCATAATTTTCTTCGAAAATACCGTTTTCTTTGCAGTACTCTCCGAGCTGTGTTCCTGGGTAGGGATGACAAATCGGAAACTCAGCAAATGTAACTTTACAGTCTATATTCATCTGCAGGGTTGCTATATCATCCTGCAAGGTAGAGTTAGGCAGCGCCAAAATGCTATTTGCGAAGGTATAAATATTATATTTTTTACAAAGCTCAAAGGCCTTGTATATCTGGTCGTTCGTCATGCTTCTATTTAGTATTTCACTACGCAACTTAGGGCTAGCCGATTCTATAGACATGCTTACTGAAACACACCCTGCCTCTTTTAATAGCTTCAACATATCCTTATTAAGAAGATCCACGCGGGTAAGGCAATGAAAAGGAAGTCCTATCTGTTCTTTGTATTTAGCTGCAAACTCCTCTAGCCAACTATCGTTTGGATAGGCGAAGATATCATCATAAAACTTGATAAACTGTATAGGATACTTAGATCTTACATTGACAATTTCATCGATACTTCTTTTAACCGATTTTCTCCTTATGTGTGGCCCTTTATCCTTATACATATCCCTAAAGGAACGATTGAAGCAGTAACTGCAGCTGTAAGGACAGCCCCTTGAAACCATGAAGCTCTTAATAGGAAATCTTCCCATCTCCGTGTTTTTATAGAAGATATCCCTGTCAGGGAACAGTAGTGAGTCTAAATCAGAAAGTAATGGTCTCAGCTCATTACGCTCATCTTTGGTTGCGACATTTTTAATACCGGATATATCCTCTTTTTTTTCTAACTTAGCAAGTAGCTCTACAAATGCCTCATCTGCCTCTCCCATACAAATAGCATCAAGGCTTGAGTTATATATACAATCAGGATAGAAAGTAGCATGGGGTCCACCCATAATGGTGAATATTTCAGGAAATTGTCTCTTGATCTTTTCATTTGCCTTCAAATAATACTTATGTTCTCCTGTCGTAGCGCTATAGGCGATTACCTGCGGTTTTATTCTTTCTATTTTCTTTAATATATTTTCCCTTGTAAGTACAGCTAGATAGGTTTCATGCCCCCTGTCCTTACATATAGCAGAAAGTTGCATTATCCCCTGTGGATCAATAAAATCAATGATTTTAACTATAAAGAGTACTTTCATCTGATTAAATCAATATATCTTCCAAAATTATGCGCCCAGTCTTATCTATGAGGTCTTTATCTAGAATGGGTAGCAGGCTATTATTATCAAGGTAGAAAAAACCTAGCCTAACCTTATAAACACCCTTTTTAATATTATGCGGTATAAAGATTTTATGATTCTCTTTAATGAATTTGTGCTCCATGTTAAAAAGCCTATACCCTATACTATGAGATTTAGTAAATACAATATTGCCTGCTCCATCCAGAAAATAAATCAAGAGTCCGATAGGCCTTTCTATCTTATCCATCAACCTCCAGTAATATGAAAGATCTAGCATCCTGTCTTCGCTTAAATACGCATTATAATCATACCCTAAAAGTGCTATTCTATCACCAATGTTAATGTCTATCCTGTTTTGTATATTATAGCTATTCTGATTGACAAGTTCAAAAAGCTCCTCTCCTTCTGGATAGTCCTTTTTAAATAAAACGATATCATCTACTCTCTCAAGCACCCTCCAGTTGCCATCCTTCAGAAAAGAGTAAATATTATTAGGTGAATTTTCACGGAAAAAATTACTTATCAAAAGGGGTTCATTAAAATCTATCAAGGCATACTCTAGACTCATAGGTGCTTCATACCTTTCATTTGTAAGCATTTTAAGACCTCTTGAGATAAAATGCATTGAATAAATTTCTTGTCTTGATGCAAGCTTAGGTAAGAACTGGAATGTTGCAATCACAGATGCAT
>CAZOIE010000063.1:0-7604 GCA_964579905.1 uncultured Planctomycetia bacterium | reverse complement strand
CTGGTAGTGCAAAGGCGTTAAACTTTTCTTCATCAAGTACAAAGAACTGAAAGTATACATCTTTTCTTTCGCAGACATCAGCTATTTTCTTGCCGATGGCGGTTACTCTTTTTTCTAGCTCTTTATCTTTTGAAAATTCGAATCTTTTCTTAACCTGCCTGGATACCTTTTCACCTATCTTTATCTCTTTCTCATAATTGATAAAGATTACCTCTTCCTCTTGCTTGGCAACGTTGTATGTGGTAGAGCATCCACATAATCCTAATACAAAAAGTGATACTAAGCATAAAGCTAACAGCTTCATCGCTGGATTTCAATGTCAGTTACCGCTATAAGCTTTTTGTCAAAGTTTGCTAAATCCTTAACCTCTCCCCAGATATTTACTTTTGCGTAGATATAGTTGTTAAGATCAATTTCCTCAGATGTAATAAAGTATAAGATCTCTGAGCTCTCATCGCAGAGCTTGTGAGCAGCAGGCCTATTAATGATAATGCCCACATCCTCGACAATGCCGGTTGCGAGGGGAGGCTTCTTCTTTTCCTCCTCCCTTACCGTGTCTATTTTGTTTATAAGCGATATTTTCTCGTCTATAATCTTTTTAGCATCTTTAAATTCCTGCTCAGCCGCTTCCAGCCTTTTTTGAGCTTTTAGATGCTCTATCTCTACCGATTTAAGATTAATCTCGTCGATCTTCTTCTTTGCTTCATCTGCTTCATTTAGATCAGCATACTTATGTATAAATTTCTCAAACTCGGTGCTTATCAGCCCCAACTTCATCTTGTCAATATCCTTCTTAAGCTCATTATTATACTTTTTAAGCAGTTTTTGGTATGAGATCTTAGCATCTTCCTTTCTTTTTATCTGAGCCTCATATTCTTTAAGTGTAGAATGGAATTTTACGTATTTTGCATAGATCCACCCAAAGCAATTTTCACAGGCGTTAATCCCGTACCACTCGCTGGAAGTGCTTACAACGTTAACCTTATCTTTCTTAGAAATCTGACCTACGACATTGAAATTAAGGCCGGCTCCCGTTCTAATATTTACGTTGCTACCCTTTACTGCGTAGCTACCGTCAGATTTCTTCTTCAGGAATTTCTTATTAACAAACAAGATGCAGCTTGAGGGTAATTTTAGCTTGTACCAGTTGTATTGGGACTGGGTTATAGTTATCAGATCACCCTTATTAAACTGGTATATTACCTCAAAGTTCAAATTGGGTCCTGCTCTAACATTCACCTTATCTGCCGTTACCTCCCCAAGAAATGGCTCATCGGAGTCAGCAAATACCCAAGGTACTGCAAATGTCGCTATTATCAGGGTGAAAAAGAAAATCTTCCTTGGCATTATTTTTCTTTCTTCTCTTCTTTTTTCTCAGCTGCTTCTGGCTGTGCGGCTTGGGCCTCTTTGGTTTCAGCGGTTGCTTCCTGGCCTTCAACTTTCTCTTCTTGAGGCTTTTCCTTCTTAACCTTTAACTTTACCGATTTTACCTTAGGTAGTCCAAAGACAGATTCTTCCTCAGTCCACTTTTCGTCTTTCTTAAGTTTTTTTAGTCTCTCCAGTCTCTTTAGGACACTTCTGTGTCTTTTGTGTTTACTGCCAGATCTCAAACTCGAATGTTGTGACATTAAAAACCCCTCCTTTTTTATTAAGCGTCAGCTCTTCTTTTTATGAGACTTCCACATATTGGGCACTTAGACAATTCTTCACTGATGCTATCAACATAAATATTCGCACATATGTTACAGCGCCAGATGAATTTTTTATCTTTATGCATCTTATCCATCCGCATTCGAATCTCAAAAAATACCCATAGTATCAGGACGACAACTACCGTGACCAGGATATGTATTGATACGAATGTCGAAAGGTCTAACTTTATCATATTGTATTATATATATTTATTGAAAATATGCCAGTATTCATTTCCATGGAGCAATGGTTACGGTTATAGTCCCATCCTGATCAGCTTGTTTTTGACCAAGCGTTAAAGGGCTAAATCTGAGTTGCCTAGCATAACCAACCGCCAATTGGTCAATACTGAAATTCCCGGATGAGCGCATGACCCTAGTTAGATATACTTCCCCCTGTGGTGTAACCGAAAAAAATACATCTACCTCGAATGTGCCCTCAGGAGAACCAGCCTCTCTATGGTATTTTGGAAACGGCGGCTTTACCAAAAGTAGCCTTGAATTTACCTCACCCTCAATATCTTCATTCTCGATTTTATTAAAAGCAGCCCCTCTAGTTTTTTCAAAGGTATACCTTGGAACGATTTTTCTAATAAAAGGCTTTGCAGTCGTAAAAAAGGCTGCTTCATTGATAAGGTTTTGATATTGCGGAACACTTGCTGCCGATACAAGGTTCTTTAATATATTCTGTCCCGATTCAAGCATATAGGACGGGTTTACCTTCGCAATGGGCATCTTCCCCTCGCTAGGAGTAGATATGGTGCTCTCAAGGCGTATCTCACTCAAGAAAGAGCCCAAGAACGATATATCCGTACTTCTTTTAAAAAATTGGCTATCCGGCAGTATTACTATAGTTATAGAAACTATCCAAACCAGATGCCAAAAAACCGAAAACCCCAGGGCAATAAAAAATGATTTGTTTATAGTCATTATTACCTTCCAGGAATCTCTTGATTTGTTGCTATGTTGACTCGAGAGATGCCGTGGGCACGACACAGATCCCAAATCTCTACGATTCTTCCAAGGTCCGACTTTCTATCCGCATTTATCAGTATAGGCCTATCCTCTTTAGCTGATGCTTTCAATTTAGCAACCAGCTCCTTTGTGGTGATCGGCTTACCCTCCATGTATATTAAGTTCTCGGCGGTTACGGTGATAACTATATTCTTCTCCTTAATAATCTGAGAAGTTACGGCCTTGGGAAGATTAATCTTTATTCCCGGTTGGAAAATAAAGCTTGATGTCAACATGAAGAATATCAAAAGCTGGAATACCACATCGATTAAAGGAGCAATGTCCAGCTGCTTTAATCCTTTTTCAATCTCCAAATGTCTTTTAAATCGCATAATAGCCTCTTTATTTAAATTTCAGGTATCTCTCTTCTTTGCGTTAATATGTTTATCAAGTCCGTTGCGGATGTTTCCATATCCAATACAAGATTTCCAACCTGGTTGATAAGATAGTTGTAAGCAACATATGTAGGGATAGCAACTATAAGCCCTGCAACCGTTGTTATAAGAGCTTCCCATATACCACCGGCCAAATCACCAGGACTTACCGGGTTTAAGCTGGTTGCCTTAAGCTGGATTATCTGGAAACACCTTACCATGCCTGTAACCGTTCCCAAAAGTCCAAGTAGCGGCGAGATATGTGCTATAGTAGCAAGTACGCCTAAGTTTCTCTCAAGCCTCGGCACCTCGTGTATACCGGCATCTTCAATGGCTTCACGTATCTCAGGTCTTGCCCGATCGTGCTTTAAGATTCCAGCCTTTAGTATTCGGGCAATTGGGCCCGGGGTAGAGTCACATATGTCTATAGCCTCCATAATCTTATTCTTCTTTATCGTAGATGTGATATGCGACATAAACTTTTTTGTGTCTATTTTAGCCGAGTAAAGCTGGTATAACCTTTCAATTATTATTGCAAGTGACAGTATCGAGCATAGTATTATAGGGTAGATTATTGGTCCAGCCTTTTGAATCATATCAAACATTTGAAACCCTCCTTATTAAAGTTTGTTGTTAAATTTAATCTTTTTCTATTAAATACCTGGCAGCCATCCATTCAATTCGTTCCTTGGCGTATTTTGATTCATCGATATCCAAAGCTATAAGCTTTTCATAGAGCTTCTTTGCCTCTCTCCATCTTTCAAGCCGCTCAAGTATTGTAGCTGTTCTAAACATCGATTTTATGGCCCAATATTTTGCATCCGGATACAGATAAGACACCTTAAGATACTCATTGATGGCCTTATCATAATCGCCCCTATCTTCATAACACTCACTTATCAAAAATTGTATTTGGGCATTGGTATCTTCTTCGAAATTCCCTAGAGCTCTTTCAAGCGAAATGATAGCCAGTTTTAACTCGCCCTGAGATTTTAAAATCTTACCCCTTTCCTTATAGGCTAAGTAAATATAGTTTGTGTTTGGAAACTTAGTTATGATGTCATTGTATCGTTCAATAGCAGCTTCGTACTTTCCCTTTGAACCCAGTATCCTCCCTGCCCTAAGCATGGCATCCGGCGCAATTGTGCTTTTTGGAAAAAGGTGGTAGGTTTTATCAAAGGTTTTCAATGCTTCGTTTAGATTACCATTCTTATGCAAGCTAACCGCGGACCAGTACATTGCCTTATCAAGAAGCCTATGGTTCGGAAAGTCAAAATAATCTATCTTGGCGAAATATTCATATGCCTTAGCAAAGTCCTCAATGCTTAAATAATGCTCTCCCAAAAGATAGTAGATGTCGGCATTCATGGGGCTCGACGGGTTTTTGGTGGTAATATCCCTTACAATCGCGAAGGCATCTTTCTCATTATTGGTCTGTAAATAACAATATACCAATTGGTAGGCCGCCTTAAGAGAAAGTGATGTGCCGGGCTTATCCTTAATCAGCCGCTTGAATATTTTTATAGCTCCTTTATATTCCTCGTCGTTATACAGGCATATCCCTTTTGCGAAAACAGCATCTGTTTTTAATTGATGTTCAGGGTAATCGTTAATAATCTTATCAAATTCAGATATCGCCTGTTCGGTATTACCTGCGTTTAGATACAGTTGTCCAAGTTGCAAATGTGAGTTAACTTTTAGCGCACTGTTTGGAAAATTTGAAACAAGACTTGAGAAGGCTAAAATTGCAGCATCTGTTCGGTTTAGGCGTGCTAGCGATATTCCAAGTTGATGCTGGGCATAGTCGCCATATAAGCTATCCCCGTACTCTTTTAATACTCTATCAAACGCCTTGATTGCATCATCGAACTTCTCAAGTTCAATATATATATCGCCTATTCTACACAGGGCTCCAGCCTTAAGGAGATTATCATGAGACTTATCCAACAAGGTATTGAAGGAGCTAAGTGCTTCTTTGTAGTCCTCAAGCTTCCAGTATGCCCATGCAATGTTGTAGTACATATCATCCACAAGGTCGCTGTTAGGGAATTTAATCAACGCCTCGTTATAGGTGCTGATCGAGTTTTCGTATTTTCCGGTTTCAAAATATGCATTTGCCTTCCATAGGTATGCATCGTCGATGAATTCACTTTTCGGATAGCGCGATATCATCTTGCTGTAAATTTCCAAGGACTTTTCATATTCTTCTAAATTGTCAAGACATCTACCCATAAGGAATAATGCAGATATTGCTTTCGGGTCTTTATGGAGATACTCATTAACCTTCTCAAAGTTTTTCAGTGCTTCTTCGAACCGCTTTTCTTTGAAGTAGGATTGCGCTAAACCGTAAGTAGCGTACATGGCAAAATGGGTTTTTGGTTGAACGTCTATAACGCGCAGGTAAAAGTCTTGAGATTTTTCATATTGGGTTAACTTGTAGTATATATCCCCCAGCCTTAAGTACACCTGCAATGAATACTTGCTTACAGGAAACTCTTTCATAAACCCTTCTAATTTAAGAAGCGCTTCCTCGAATTGGTTTGTGCTTAACAAAGATTCAGCATACATAAACTTTACATCCTGCAAAAGTTTGCTTTCCTTATAGGTTTTTAAAAATTCATCAAATACCTCAAGCGCCTTTGAGTATTCCTTTTGCTTAAAGAGGCCAAATCCCTTTGAGTAATGCGCATGCTCAATGAATTTAGACTCTGGGAATTGGTCAATTATAGATTGATGGCATTTAAGGGCGGCCTCAAAATTCGATATCTTTAGATATGTTTCTCCAAGCCAATACAGCGCCTCACCTTCAAAAAAACTACCACCGGCTGAGTTTATCAGGTATTCAAACTCAAATACAGCTCTATCGAATTTTCCAAGATGGTAATTGGAGATACCTAGGAAAAGGTGAGCTTCCTTTATCTGCTCAGCATTGGGATAGGTTTTTATGAAGTTATCAAGTTTGTTGGCGGCTATTTTATATAGCTCATCCTCAAAAACCCTTTTTATTATTGTGAAATCTTCATCAACAGTTGTTGTCATTTTATCGTATTGGGCAACAGCATCCCCCGCTAGGGCGCAGAATCCTAGTAGAATACTTAGACTAAGTATATATATATTTCGCTTCATTTTAATCATCAAATTGGGTAATTGGACGTTAAATAGATAATGGTTAATGTAACACTTTTGGATTATTTGTTCAATATCTTTTTAACGTATTGGCCTGTATAGGATTGTGATTTTTTTGCTACCTGGTGAGGTGTTCCCTCTGCTACGATATAACCGCCGCTGCAACCTCCCTCTGGCCCCAGGTCAATTATGTAGTCAGAGTTCTTGATAACATCCAAATTGTGTTCAATTACCAATACAGAGTTTCCCCCCCCAACAAGAGCTCTTAAGACCTTAAGAAGTTTTTCTATATCTGCAAAATGTAGTCCTGTAGTGGGTTCATCAAGTATATATAAAGTTTTTCCTGTCGCACGGTGGCTTAGCTCAGATGCTAGTTTTATACGCTGCGCCTCTCCACCTGATAATGTTGTTGCCGGCTGACCCATTTCAATATAACCTAGACCAACATCATAGATGGTCTTGAGTTTATGGTTTATGCGGGGAATATCCTTGAAGAGCACAAGTGCATCCTCGACCGTCATCTCAAGGACATCGGCAATGGATTTTCCTTTATATTTTACCTCAAGGGTTTGCTTGTTGAATCGTCTACCCTTACAAACCTCGCATTGTACGAAGACATCCGGTAGGAAGTGCATCTCTATGCGTTTTGTACCGTCTCCCTGACAGGCCTCACACCTTCCACCCTTTACATTAAAACTAAACCTACCGGGCCTATACCCCCTTACCCTTGATTCCTTAACCTTAGAGAATAATTCTCTTATATACGTGAAGGTCTCAGTATAAGTGGCGGGGTTAGAGCGTGGGGTCCTTCCAATGGGTGATTGATCTATAACAATTACCTTATCTAAGAGGTTGTATCCCAAGATAGACTTGAACTTTCCAGGCTTCTTCTTTGATCTATAAAGCCTTTGAGATAATGCTTTATATATTATCTCATGAACAAGGGTGCTCTTGCCGGATCCCGAAACCCCCGTTACGCATGTAGATGTACCAAGTGGGATTTTTACATCTATATTTTTTAAATTATGCTCACCTGCACCCTTAACCTCCAAGAAGTTTGTTTTTCCTAGTTTTTGCCCATCAGGAGCAATGCCGGGGCAACTTATAGATAGCTTGCGATTTAGATAACTGGCAGTAAGCGAGTTATTTGACTTAAGTATGCTTGATAGATTGCCGCATGCTACTACCTCTCCTCCATGCTTTCCGGCACCAGGCCCTAAATCTACGATATAGTCAGCACTTCTTATAGTAGACTCATCATGCTCAATAACCAGAAGGGTATTTCCAAGGTCTCTTAGCTCCTTGAGCGTTGAGAGTAGTTTTCTGTTGTCCCTTTGGTGAAGGCCGATACTGGGCTCATCCAGCACATATAAGACGCCCGTAAGCCCTGATCCTATCT
>CAZOIE010000062.1:0-7620 GCA_964579905.1 uncultured Planctomycetia bacterium | reverse complement strand
GAGCATAACCCTGAGCTAAAAAGAACACTAATAACTAAGATAATTAATGCTACCATTTACTTATTCCTTAGAATATATGCTGCAAAACCAGCTATCAGGGCAACAATAAAAGATATTAAGAAAAAGCCTGTCATATTCTTAATATCAGTAAAATCCATAAAATTCAATGTTGCGATTCTAGCTACTGCAAATATTAATATCCCTATAATAGTACCCCAAATAACAATCAATTGTTTTTTATTCATCTTATATCCCTAATTTTGTTTTAACAATTATACACTAAACTTAAAATTTATTACATCTGCATCTTGAACTATATAGCCTTTACTCTCCTGCCTAAGATAACCCTTCGTCTTTGCTTGATTAAAGGAAGTAGCATCCTTAAACTTAAAATATTCCACAACCTCTGCCTTTATAAAACCCCTCTCCATATCTGAGTGAACCTTACCGGCAGCCTGAGGAGCTTTTGTTTGACTTATAATAGGCCAGCCCCTTACTTGATCATCGCCAATGGTAAAGAATGTTATAAGGCCAATATTATCATAAATAGTTTTTATAAATATTTCAAGCCCACTTAAGCTAATGCCTAAATCCTTTAAGAACTCATCCTTTAGCTGCTCATCTTCTAACTCTTCTATCTCAAGCTCAACCCTCCCATAGAACTCAAAAAGCTTAATGCCTCTTGAGCCTAACTCATTCTTAAGGCTATCTATATAATCTTGCTTTTTTTCCTCTCCTAAGTTTGCTACCCAGCAGATCGGCTTTATCGACAAAAACTTAAATCCCCTAATTAGCCTTTCATCATCTAGAGATAACTCTAAATTCCTAATAAGCTTGTTTTCTTCTAGATGTGACTTTAATTTACTTAAAACATCAAATTCTTTTTGATTATCCTTTCTACCCTTCTTAAGTTCAAGCTCAACTTTTTCCATCCTGCTATTTATCTGCGATAAATCTTGTTCTATTAGCAACTTCTCAAATATATCTATATCCCTTATTGGATCTATAGAACCCTCTAAATGCAGAACATCCTCTCTTTCAAAGGCCCTTAGAACACCCACGATACTATCTGCGTCCTTTAGAGCTTGAAAGTCGGGGTATGTGTTATTATCATGACTTGCACTTGGTACATCCAAAAAAGATAGTTCAGGGTATATTATCTTCTTATCCGAGAAAATCTTACCAAGCTCATCAAGACGACTATCCTTTACCTTACAGGCAAGGAGGCTTGATTTCTGATTTGACTCGTGGGACAGGCTCTTAAGACGCAGTGCATTAAAAATTGTAGACTTCCCACAATAGGGAAGCCCGCTTATTCCAACTCTCATAATTTAAACTAACCTATTTATCTTTCAGGTCTTTGGTAATATCCTTCAAGTCTTTATCTAAAGCAGCCTCGTCGCTATCCTGTATCTGCGGCTGAGGCTCTTGTTCTTCCCTATATACAAACTCTTTACCTTCGTAATTTCTTAGGATATATGATCCATTCTCACAACTTACAACGTAGTTCGATCCAACCGGTATCTTTCCTCCGCCTCCTGGACCATCAACTACGTATGTAGGAACAGCGTAACCAGAGGTATGACCCCTTAGCTTTTCTGTGATATTAATACCACAGGCAACGCTTGTTCTAAAATGGCTGGTACCTCTCACAGGATCACACTGGTAAATATAGTATGGCCTAACCCTTATCTTTAAAAGATCATGCATCAGTCTCTTCATTATATACGGTTTATCATTGATTTCCTTTAAGAGGACTGTTTGGCTGCCAAGCGGAATACCGCTATCTGCTAGCATATCACATGCCCTCTTTACTCTCTTTGTAATTTCCTTTGAATGATTAAAATGAATACTCATCCATACACGAGCGTATTTCTTAAGAATAGCTATTAAATCTTCGGTTATCCTTTGAGGAAGCGTAACCGGAACCCTTGTTCCTATCCTTATGAACTCAACATGGGGAATTGAGCTAATGTTAGACAGCATATTATCCAGCGCATCATCTTCGAGCATAAGAGGATCCCCGCCTGATATAAGCACATCCCTTATCTTTCTATTCGACCTTATATAATCATACGCTAGGTGAAAATTCTCTGGCTTAATCGAATGATCCTTTTCTCCTACTATCCTTCGGCGCGTACAATGCCTACAGTACAAGGCACACTTCTCGGTAGCAATAAACAATACCCTATCTGGATAACGGTGTACGATACCAGGAGCCGGTGAGTGTGAATCCTCTCCGCAAGGATCAAGCATATCATTTGGGCTTATGTAGGATTCTACATCAAGTGGAACACATTGCCTCCTTATAGGGCAGTAGGATTTATCAGGCGATATTAAGGAGGCCCAGTATGGAGTTATTGCCATAGACAATCTTCCTCTTGAGCGCTTAATACCCTGCTCCTCCTCTGGCATTATCTGTATTACCCTTGAAAGCTCTTCAAGTTTTGTAATTCTATTTTTTACCTGCCAATGCCAGTCTTCCCACTCTTCTTCCTTAACATCCTTAAAGAGTTCTATGCGCCTATAATTGTCTTGTGACAACTTTGCTTTCTCCTTTCCGGCCAAAGTGACCTGCCAACCTTTTTAGATATCTAGTCTCGGCATTCTTGATAATGCCGTTTATGAGTTCTTCATAAGGTATACCTAGGGTCCTAGTCATAATGGTGATATTGCTCTCATCCGGATCAAGCCCTGGAAGCGGATTAACCTCAAGTACATAAGGCACATTACCATGGTCCAGCCTTATATCAACCCTTGAAATATCAAAGCAGTTAAGTGATGTATGCGCCCTTAATGCCACATCCTTAACAATACTTGCGGTATCTTCGTCTAGCCTTGCAGGACAGAAAAACTCAGGAACCAGGTGAAGATCCACATCCCCCTGATATTCCTTCATCCTCCATGAATAGAAAAACTCTCCTGAGTCCTTGCAATTTGCAAAGTCTACCTCAAGGATAGGTAAGACTATAGGATCCTCATTGCCTAGTATGCCAACCGTAAGCTCTTTACCTTCGATATACTCTTCAACCAAAACGCTTTGGCTGTAAACCATAAAGGTCTTTTTTATCTCCTCATAAAGCCTTTCAAGGCTATTTACAACACTGGTGTTTGCAAGACCCTTGGCTGAGCCCTCGCGATTCGGTTTTACTATAAGCGGGAATTTTAAATCCTTTGACAGTTTTTCATCACGAGATTTAAACAGCTGGAAATTTGGAGTTGGTATCTTATCATGGCAAAGCACCTTCTTGGTCACCGCCTTATCCAACGCTATAGCAAGTGTTGAAGCACCAGAACCCGTATATGGAATCCCAAGGAAGTCTAGAATGGTTGGAATCTGTGACTCACGGCTTATCCCATTAATACCCTCTGCTATATTAAGCACCATATCAACCTTATTCTTCATGAAAAACTTAATCAGATTAGAATCTGCTTCAACAAGCACAACCTCATTGGAATAAGATTCAATGGCTTTCTTTATTAGATCTACGGTCTTTGGACTATCAAACTCTGAATAATAGTCTATTGGCAGCCTTTCGTTTTTTCTCTTTAGATTATAAACTAGGGCTATTCTACTCATTTAAAGAGCGCACCTTTCTATACCTTGATCAAGTAATCTGTTTATCATCTCTTCAAAGCTTATACCAAGGTTTTGCGAGATCGGCATAAATACATCCTCCCTTGAAAGTGATGGTAGAGGATTTACCTCGAGCACATAAGGATTATTATCTTTATCCACCCTTATATCTACTCTTCCGAAGTCCCTGCATTCAACCGCCTTGTAAGCATCCACGGCAAGTCTTCTAAGCTTATTCTCAAGCTCCTCGGAGATATTGGCAGGGCAGACATATTCTATTGAATCTGAGGTTATTCTCGAGAATGTGTAATAAAGATCACCTAAAGCGAGCTTACCATCTATCTTTATCTGAACAACCGGAAGGGCCTGCGGTTTTTCATTTCCTAAAACGGCAACTGTAAATTCAGAACCCTCAATAAATTTTTCAACAAGGGCGGGCTGTTTGTAGGTCTTATTAATCCACTCTGCCTGTTTCTTTAAAGACTCTAAATCATTGACTACAGAGCTTTCAGTTATTCCCTTGCTTGAGCCTTCAAACCTTGGTTTTGCAATGAGTGGAAAATCAAACTTTGCTCCGTTAAGTTCTGAAACATCTGAGATCTGGAAGAATGGTGGGGTAGGAATATTTTCAGAGATTAATATCTTCTTTGCTATCACCTTATCAAGGGTGATAGCAAGTGAGAGTCCATCAGCACCCACAAAAGGAATACCTGCCATCTCTAAGATGACAGGCACCTGTGATTCTCTATTTCTGCCTGAGTGACCCTCGGCTATATTAAAAACAATATCTACGCTTAGGGAATCTAGCCTCTTTAGGAGGTTTCTGGCATTACCAATTTTTTCAACCTTATGACCTGCACTCTCAATACATCCGCTTATGGAATCTATTAAACTTAAGCGATCAAACTCCGCGTTAGCGTCGGGTGGGTCATCCTTCTTAAACTCATACTCCTCTTTGGTGTCGTATGTCATGCCCACCACAAAGGTCTTTTCTCTTGGCACCATCCTATGTCATCTTCCCCTTATAAAAAAAAGAAGGGCAAATACTCCTTTACCCTTCTCTTTTTTAAACTTTTCAATTTTTTATTAAGTAATTTTCCTCTTACTTTTTAACCTTATCAATAAGCTCATGAACAAACTTACCAGCAATCTCCTTGCAACCTAGGCCAAATGCAAGACCACTTGCTAAGCCAAGAGAGGCCAGAAAAACTGTAATGGTGGTATTTATGATACTGGTTGAAATATTAAGTTGCTCAAGAGCAATTATTGCTGCAAAAACACCAACTACAACCTTAACCGTCTTACCAAGAGCCTTTGAAGCGCTAAGTCCCGCATTTACAGCAGCGGTCTTTATGACGGTCTCAAGAACACTTGCAAGAAAGAGTCCTAATACAAGTATAAATACAGCCGCAATAACATTGGGTAGGTATGATACAACCTTATCCAGAAGTGCCGCTGTCTCCGTAAGGCCAAAAGCATTTATGCCCGCAATAAAAACAATAAGCATTATAATCCAGTATGCCACCTTACCGATAAGCTCAGACAAGGTATACTTGATTTCACCCTTTGCCAATAAATCGGTAAAACCCGATTTATCGGAGAGCATATCCACCTTTATGAGCTTTAGCACCTTTGTTGAGGCAGTCATAATAAACTTCGCAATCAACCACCCAACAATGAGGATAAGTAATACAGCAAGTAATTTTGGGACAAACGCAGCTGTTTGACTACACATCGATATTACTACTGCTTTCATGTCCGTTAGCATCATAACCTCCTTTCGTTATTATGATAACTATTCTTGATTGCAAATTACCATATAAAAACTTATTTGTCAACTTTATATTGCTATAACTGTAATAATTCCTAACAGTTATTTAAAAAGTCTATTAACACACGATGGTATTTTTATAGGGCGGGAATTTTTCCCAACAAATACGTGTGTTGTATAACCAGTACTTAATAACTTAGAACCCTTCCCGGGGGTAATATTATGAACCCTATAATCAAATCGCAGCTTTAAATCACTTATCTTCTTAAAGGATGCAGTAATCTCTATCACATCATCATAGCGGACCGGCGATATATACTTGCAGAACGCTTCGCAGACCACCAGAAACATCCCCTTCTGTTCCATCTCTGTATAGATAAGCCCTAGTTCCCTAAAGCATTCAGTACGAGCAACCTCAAAATAGACAAAATAATTAGAGTAATATACAACACCCATATTGTCGGTCTCTTTATAGCGTACTCTAATCTTTGTCTTATGCAAATCGAGCATTACTTCTTCTTACCCTGCTTTGCAACCGAGCTAATCGCCTTTTCTATCTCATCAGGATCACCGAGGTAGTAGTGCTTTAAAGGTTTCAAATCATCATCCAGTTCGTATACCAGCGGTATCCCTGTTGGGATATTCAACTTAACTATATCCTCATCGCTCATATTATCGAGATATTTTACAAGGGCACGAAGGCTATTGCCATGGGCTGCTATTATCACCTTCTTGCCAGACTTTATTGTTGGAGCTATTTCATCATGCCAATAAGGTAGAAATCTCTCTACTGTATCTTTTAAACACTCAGTAGCGGGCACATCCTTTGGATCAAGGTTCTTATAGATTGGATCCTTTGCCGGTGAGCGGGGATCATCTACTTTGAGTGCTGGCGGCGGGGTATCATAGCTTCTTCTCCATATTAGTACTTGCTCCTCACCAAACTTCTCTGCCGTCTCCGATTTATTTAATCCCTGAAGTGCACCGTAATGACGCTCATTCAATCTCCATGAGCGATATACAGGTATCCACATTAGATTCATATTATCCATGACAATCCAAAGGGTACGTATGGCTCTTTTTAAAACAGAGGTAAAGGCAATATCAAAGGTAAAACTTTCCTTCTTGAAAACCTCTGCAGCCTTTTGGGCCTCCTGCAAACCTTTTTCTGATAAATCCACGTCGGTCCATCCAGTAAATTTGTTTTCCTTATTCCAGGTACTCTCACCGTGTCTTAATAAAACAATCTTGTACATAGCAATTCTCCTAGATATTGTTAATTGGTTTTTCTCTTTTGGCCCTGGTAATGGTATAGATACTGCTGTGCATATCCGCAGAATCCTCCAAAGTGCTCTCTTGCAAACTCTCTCATCTTCTTAACAGGTGTGGCTCTACCCTTAAAATAGAGCTCTTGCATTATCTTTCTTATTCGTATATCCACCGGGAATGCCTCGTACTTATTAAATGCAAATAGCAATATACAATCTGCTACCTTCTCACCAATCCCTGGATAACTAAGCAAATATTCCTTCGCCTCCTCGTACGATTTATCATATAAAGAAAAAAACATCTTTTTTTCATTTAAGAATTTGCTTGAAGCACCTACTAAATATTCTGCACGATATCCCAGGCCAAGTCTTCTTAAATCGTGAATCTTGGCACTTGCTAGTTTCTTGGCGTTGGGGAAACTAAAATCCATGTATCCATTTAAAGCAATCTTATTTCCATAAAACCCGGAGATATTGGATATTATCTTTTTAATCCGTGGAATATTGTTATAACTGGATATAATAAAGGATATCATGCATTCCCACGGTTGTTGTCTTAATATTCTAAGGCCTTTATATCTTATGATAAGATTGTGAATCTTATCATCAACATCTATCTTCTTTAAGAGATGCTTTATATCTGAGTCAACATCCAGGTATTCTTGTATAAAGCTCTTATTACCCTTACTGCTTAGAGTAATATTCAGACTATCTTTTTCCTGGGATACCTTTGCTATATCTTTGTCAATAACGCCGATGTAAGAGTTTTCACGAGTTTCCCATCTAAATGCTTGACCGCATTCAAGACTATGTTTTAGGCTATATGGAGACTTTACCTTAATGTTCATTCCCTAACCCTTGAGGCGGTTATATCCTTTTGTGCTTGATAGATACCCTTTTTATCCTTATAGGATGTTCTGCAAACTTGGTTTGCTTCTAAAAAAACCACCTGGGCTATACCTTCATCTGAGTATAGCTTAACGCTAAGCGAACTTACATTGGAT
>CAZOIE010000061.1:839-7623 GCA_964579905.1 uncultured Planctomycetia bacterium | reverse complement strand
AAAGGATAAGCGCATAAAGCTAAAAAGCTTGCTTGAGCATGTCAGAAGGAAGTTTCATGCATCTGCAGCAGAGGTTGATGAGCTTGATAAGTGGCAGAAAAGCACAATAGGCATTGCGCTTGTAGGAAATGACAAAAAATTTATTAATAGAGTATTAAGCAAAGTAGTTGATTTTGTTCGTGATAACAAAAATCTTGATATTGTAGATTATTCATTGGAGATATTATAGATGAGCATGAGGGTTGAAAGGGTTTCAGCGCTTATTAAAGAAGAGCTCTGTAAAATTTTTAGAGAGAAAATTAGAGATCCTAGAGTTGGTTTTTTGACTATAACCAATGTAGACTTAACGGCAGATCTAAGATCTGCCAGGGTTTATTTTAGCGTGATAGGCGATGATAAAGTTAAAAAGGATACGCTTGATGTTATAAGGAAGGCTTCAGGCTTTATTAGGGGTCAACTTGGCTCAAGAATTAGAATAAAGTTTACCCCAGAGCTTACATTTATGCTTGATAACTCTCTTGAGCATAGTCAGCATATTGACGATATATTAAAAAAGATACATTCAAATTCTCCATCTCATAATGAGATAGACAAGGACCAAAATGAAAAGCAATAATTCAAAACGGAAGATAATAAAGGCGATAAAGGATAATAAGAGTTTTATAATAACCGCTCATATAAGCCCTGAGGGTGATGCTATAGGAAGCGAACTTGCGCTTGCCTCGTTACTTAGAAGGCTAAAGAAAAAGGTTTGTGTTGTTAATCAGGACTCAAGTAAGCAGCTTAATTTCCTAACAAGAAATGGTCTAATAACAAATAATACTGCTATTAGAGATAAGTTTGATGTGTCCATAGTGTTAGATTGCCCTCTTTTATCAAGGGTAGGCAAGGTAGAGGGTATAGTTAACAACGGTAAGCTTATGATCAATATAGATCACCATATAAGTAATGAGGATTTTGCCGATATCAATTGGGTAAACCCCATTGCCTCATGTACCGGTGAGATTATATATGAGTTGTTCGAAGCCTTTAACCTTAAGTTAAATGATAGAGAGGCGCTATATATCTATATAGCGATACTTACCGATACAGGCTCTTTTAGATACTCCAATACAAGCTCAAGAACTCATGAGATAGTCTCTAAGCTTCTTAACTATAAAATAAAACCGCATTTAATATATGACAAGATTTATGGAAATATAGATATTAGTTATATAAAGTTTTTGTGCGATATTTTATCGACTTTGAAAAGGGAAGGTAGTATTGCATATATAACATTAAGGCAAAGCCCAGAAGAGCTTAAAAGTGGCCTAAATGAGAAGCTTGAAGATTTTGTAAATTATGCAAGAGCGTTGAAAGGTGTAAAGGTCGCAATGTTGTTTAGAAGAATATCAAAGAAGAAGATTAAGGTGAGTTTGCGCTCAAAGGGTGATTTTGATGTAAACAATCTTGCCGGTAAGTTTGGCGGTGGAGGACATCGCTCTGCCAGTGGTTGTGTTATAGAAGGGGATATAGAAGAAGTTAAAAAGAAAGTTTTAAAAGTGGCAAAGGTACTTGTAAATAAGTGATGGACGGTCTTCTTTTAGTAGATAAGCCAAAGGGTCCAACCTCTCATGACATCGTTGATTTCATAAGAAAGCGTTTTAGGATAAAAAAGGTAGGTCATACTGGTACCCTTGATCCAAACGCAACAGGACTTCTTATACTTTTGATTGGTAGTTTTACGAAGTTCGCAAGACACCTAATAAGCCTCAAAAAAGATTATGAAGCAACCCTTCTATTGGGTCTGACTACAGATACACAGGATATACAGGGTAAGACGATCAAGAAAGAACAAATCAGGAAAATTGATGTATCCGAGATAAGAGAGGTATTTAATAATTTTAAGGGAAAATCCCTGCAATTACCTCCTATGGTTTCTGCAAAGAGGATAGCCGGTAAAAGGCTCTATGAATTATCCAGGCAGGGAAAGGTTATAGAGAGAGAACCCGTTGAGATTGAGATATATGATATTAAAACCAATGATATAAGATTACCCGAAATTGATTTTTTTGTATCTTGCTCTAAAGGTACTTATGTCAGGACGCTATGTGATGATATTGGGGATATTTTAGAATGTGGTGGTTGTCTTAAGGATTTAAGAAGAGTAGCAATCGGGGATTATAATATAAGCAACGCTATAAGCCTAGAAGAGTTAAAAGAAATGGATAAGGTGGCATTACAGAATCATATATTAAAACCAAAATTGTAAATGTACATAATAAGAGATTATAGGAAATTAAATAAGAAGCTTAAGAGTCCTGTTGTTGCAACCATAGGTATCTTTGATGGGATGCACCTAGGTCATAGAGATATAATAAATAGATGTGTTAAGAGGGCTAAGAGACTACGTGGTATGTCTATGGTGATCACATTTTACCCGCACCCTTTAAAGATAGTAAGACCCAATGTTGAGCCAGCTCTTATAATGCCTCTCGACCATAGGATTAATATAATAAAGAATTTGGGGGTCGATGCATGTGTGATAATTAACTTCAATAGGAAGTTTTCTAAGATATCCGCAGAAGGCTTTATCGAAGACATATTGATCAAGATATTCAAGATAAAGGAGTTGCTGGTTGGGACTAATTTTAAATTTGGTTCTATGGCAAAGGGGCACGTTGCTTTACTAAAGAGGTTTTCCAAAAGGTTTAATTACAGCTTAAGTATTGCTAAAGGTGTAAAATTCAAAAAAAGCATGATTAGCAGTACATTGCTTAGAAGGAAAATAGCAACCGGTGATATACTCTTGACTAATAAACTATTAGGAAGAAATTACTCTATATCTGGGGTAGTTGTTAAAGGTTCTAAAAGGGGTAGAAGACTTGGATTTCCTACGGCAAATATCAAGACCTCCCAAAGGGCTCTTCCTCCTGATGGTGTGTATCCAGCATTGATTGGTATTAAAAGGAAGATATTCAGAGGGGTTTTGAATGTAGGCCGAAGGCCCACTTTTCATAGAAAGAGTTCAAACCCCTTAATAGAAGCTCATATATTTAACTTTAATAGAACCCTTTATGGTCAGGAGATAGAGGTTATACCTTTAAGACGAATAAGGAGAGAAAGAAAATTTAAAGATGCAAGTAGTCTTATTACACAAATAAAGAAGGATATAGTTATATCTAAGGCAATATTGGCATCTTATGAGTTTTAACAGTCTCTTTCTTATTTATATTTCTTATAATAATATAATTAATTCTCTTTACTTATAAAATAAGGTTTGCTATAATTCTAAAACTACAAAAAAGCGTAGAGTTTAATTAAGGAGGTGTAGAAAGTGGCTTTACAGAAGGAGAAGAAGTCTTCTCTAATAAAGGAGTATAAATCTCATGAAAAGGACACCGGTTCTGCTAGTGTTCAGGTTGCGCTTCTTACTGAGAGGATAAACAGCTTAACAGGACATTTTAAGCATCATAAGAAAGACCATAATTCAAGACGTGGACTTCTTCAGCTTGTTGGAAGAAGAAGGAGACTATTGGATTATATTAGAAAGCATGATGTGAAAAAGTACCAAGACCTAATAGAGAAGTTAAAACTAAGAAAGTGATTTGTTGATATGTTAAATAAAGTTGAATTAAAGCTTGCATCTGAAAATCTTGTAATTGAATCAGGCAGATTAGCTAAGCAGGCAAGTGGTGCTGTTTGCGTACAATACGGCGGTACGGTTGTACTTGTAACAGCTGTTATGTCAAAGGAACCCAGAGAGGGCGTATCTTTTTTACCTCTTACCGTAGAGTATCAGGAGAAAACCTACGCAGCAGGTAAGATCCCTGGTGGTTTCTTTAAGAGAGAAGGTAGGCCTACCGAAAAAGAAATACTGACCGCTCGTTTAATTGATCGTCCCATAAGACCTTTATTTCCAAAGGGTCTTTCAAATGATCTTCAGGTAGTTTCAATAGTGCTCTCAAGTGATGGGGAGAATAATCCTGATGTATTGGCATGTATTGGAGCATCCAGCGCTCTTACTATATCCGATATTCCGTTTGAAGGTCCTATTGGTGCTGTTCGCGTAGGAAGAATTGATGAGGAGTTTATAGTAAATCCTACATATACCCAGCTTGAAAAAAGCAGTCTCGATTTGGTTGTAGCCGGTACAAAGGATAGCGTTATCATGATCGAGGCAGGTGCTAGCGAGCTCTCTGAAGAACTTATGGTTGAAGCAATAAAGGTAGGACACGAGGAGATTAAAAATATAGTGAAATTACAGGAAGAACTAGCTTCCTCATGTGGTAAGGAGAAAGTAGAAGTTGCCTTAAAGATGATAGATAAGGAACTTCTCGATAAGGTTAAAGAGCTCGCTGTTGATAGACTTGCTGAGGTTAACACCGCTGTTTCTAAAGAAGCCAGAGAGGAGCTTGTGGATATAATTACAAAGGATATAGTAGAAAAGCTTACGGCCCAGAACGATGAGTATTTAGAATCTGATATAAAGCTTGCTCTTATAGATGTTGAAAAAAACCTTCTTCGTCAGCAGATATTGGAAAAACAGATAAGGGCAGATGGAAGGGAATTTAGTGATGTTAGACCTATAAGCTGCGAGGTTGGTGTGCTTCCAAGAACCCATGGTTCTGGCTTGTTTACCCGTGGCAGCACGCAAAGCCTCTCGGTTACTACTTTAGGCACTAGTAGTGATGAGCAGATGGTGGATGCCCTTGAAGGTGAGACGCAAAAAAGCTTTATGCTGCATTATAACTTCCCACCATTTAGTGTTGGCGAGGTAAGGCCTATGCGAGGGCCTGGAAGAAGAGAGATAGGCCATGGCGCTCTTGCTGAGAGAGCACTAAGACCGATTATGCCTTCTAATGAAAATTTCCCTTATACTATTAGGGTTGTATCCGACATTTTAGAGTCAAATGGTTCTTCAAGCATGGCTACTGTTTGTGCTGCCACACTTTCGCTTATGGATGCAGGTGTTCCTATCAAGTCAGCGGTTAGCGGTATAGCAATGGGTCTTATTAAAGAGGGCGATAAAGTAGCTGTACTTACCGATATTGCAGGCCTTGAGGATCACTTTGGAGACATGGATTTTAAGGTAACCGGCACCAAAGAGGGTCTTACAGCCCTACAACTTGATATAAAGATAAAAGGCTTAGATGTCGATTTGATCTTGAAAGCCCTTATTGAGTCAAGAACGCCTAGGTTATTTATACTGGATAAGATATTGGAAACTATTTCTACTCCACGTGAGACTCTGTCATCTTATGCGCCTCGCATCACAGTTCTTAAGGTAAATCCTGATAAGATAAGAGAGGTTATTGGGCCAGGTGGTAAGATGATAAAGAGAATAATCGAGGAGACAGGGGTTAGCATAGATATTGAAGATGATGGGAAGGTTTTAGTTGCTTCGTCTGATGAAGCCGCCTCTAATAAGGCGATTGAAATTATTAAGGGTTTGACCGAGGATCCTGAGATTGGAAAGATCTATCTGGGCAAGGTAAAGCGCATAATGAATTTTGGCGCGTTCTGTGAAATCTTACCAGGAAGAGAAGGATTGGTCCATGTATCGGAGCTTTCCGATAAGTTTGTTGAAAAGGTGGATGATGAGGTTTCTGTCGGTGATGAGATACAGGTAAAGGTGATAGAGATAGATTCTCAGGGTAGAATAAACCTAAGCAAGAAGCAAGCTCAGCCCAAGGATGATGAGTCTTCGAAGGAATAATTATGAGTATCCTCGAGGCTTTTATCTCTGGGTGCCTTCAAGGCATTACAGAGTTTTTCCCCATATCGAGCTCCGGACATCTTGTTATTTTACATAGTTTATTCGGCATCGATAAGCCGCAGATAAACTTCGATATTTTACTTCACAGTGCAACATTATGCTCTGTGGTTATATTCTTTAGAAAAGATATTCTGGATATTTTTAGCTCGCAGAGAAAACTTATTTCGCGTATTTTTATTGCATTGATTCCAACAGCAATAATAAGTTTTTTGTTAAGAAGTAAATGTGAGGCGTTATTTGCTAGGCCCAAGTTTACAGGGTTTATGTTTCTTGTAACTGCCTGTTTTCTGGTTTTGCCCAAGATAAAGAAGAATCTTCAGTCAGAGCATGTAGAAACAAAATCTTCAAAGACGCCAACTTTCATTCAGGCCTTTTTGATAGGTATTTCTCAGGGAATAGCTATAATACCTGGTATCTCAAGAAGTGGTGTTACTATATCGAGCGGTATTGTAAGCGGTGTTGATACATCGGTGGCAATCAAATTTTCGTTTTTATTGTCCATACCTACGATATTAGGCATCTCGGTAGTTAGATTTTTCTTAGATGTATCAAACTTAGCAGAGCTTGAACTTATACCGTCACTAGTTGGGTTTATTAGTGCTCTATTTTTTGGTATTGTTGCGTTAAATATTCTAGTAAAATTGATTTTGAAGGGCAAGGTACATTTTTTTGCTATATATTTAGTTTTGATAGGTTTATTCACGATCTTTAAATTCTAAAAGAAAGCATGAAGAAAGAACACCTAAGACAAATTTATGCGATACTATTCTTTGTAATTTCCGTACTACTTTTTCTTAGTTTTATTTCTTATACCCCTGATGACCTTTCCTTTTTTACCTCCAGTCCCAATAAGCCTGCCAAAAATTTTATAGGGATATTTGGTGCCTATATTGCAGGGCTGTTCTTTTTCCTTTTTGGCAAGGCTGCCTTTTTAATTCCAGCGCTTTGTCTAATTTGGGCCATAAGCAGGTTTTTACAGACCGAATTTCAAAAACTGTATATCAAGCTTATAGGGACTTTTGTTTT
>CAZOIE010000061.1:0-829 GCA_964579905.1 uncultured Planctomycetia bacterium | reverse complement strand
CTATGCTCAAGTGCTAGCTTCTTAAGTATTTTATTTTCCCAAAATGCTACAAGGAGATTTGACTTCGGAGGCTACATCGGTCTTTTTGCATCAAATATATTGATTAGGTATTTTGGAAGGTTAGGAGCTTATATATTGGCCCTGACCTTTATTTTGCTCTCTGTCTTGATATCTACTGAGATTATAATCTTTCCATTTGTTACTAAATTCCTTAACTTTTTGAAATGGAAGGTTGGTAGTTTATTCGCAGGTTTTAGAGGAAGAAGAAGGGAAAAAGAAAACGGAATTTTTGATAGAATGATTAAGGAAAAAACAACGAGGCTTTTAAAAACCAGAGAGGGTAAAAAAGAGATAGTTAAGAAAGCACCGCCAGGGCCAACACTGGAGACAAAACAAGAGGTTAAACCTCAGGTTGTCATTAAATCCGAACCTAAGAAAAAGGAAAAGATGGTATCGCCTAAGGTCATAGCCGCAAAGAGAGACCTAGGTGATTATAAGCTTCCGAGCCTTGAGCTACTTGATCCTCCGATACCCATAGAAGAGCCTAAGATAAAGGAAGATCTAGAAGACAATGCCAAGGTTTTAGAAGAGACTCAAGAGGAATTTGGCATAGAGACTAAGGTGGTTAATATAGAGAGAGGTCCTGTTGTAACGATGTATGAGCTTGAACCTGCTCCAGGGGTAAAGGTGCACAGGATTACAAATCTTAGTGATGATATAGCGCTTGCCATGAAAGCAGCAAGCGTTAGAATAGTTGCACCTATACCTGGTAAATCAAGTGTTGGTTTTGAAGTAGCAAATAGCTCAACTAGCCTTGTTAACCTAAGTG
>CAZOIE010000060.1:0-7697 GCA_964579905.1 uncultured Planctomycetia bacterium | reverse complement strand
GGGTAATGACCAGTGATATTGCTCCTTCTGCGGTGTTTGTTTTGAATTTAGATCTTGAAGCAATCCCGCATGGTACACCCCCAAGCCTTTTTCATTTAGAGGCAATAAGTGACGAAGAGGGGCGAGTAGAAGTTATTTCAGCGGATGATAGTGTGGATGTATCAGGTCAGCACAGAAGAAGGACATCTTTATTCCACCGCATGGGGGTTCATGCGCTTACAGCACTAGATGCAAAATACTTCAATTTAGAAGTAGCGACTGTACAGACTAATAACGCTCTTATGACAGCGCCAAAGAGGGGCTATCTGGTAGAGCAGGGCGTGATGATAGCCAACAAGTTGCTGAAGCGTATTGCAGATATCCGCAGTATCAATATTTTCGAGGTCTGGAAGAGGAATTTTGATTCAGAGATAGCTAAGCGTGTGATTAAAAAAGCACGCACGGACTTTGAAAAAGGTAGGTGGGATGGCATTGCCCTTATCTGGAAGGGATACAGATTTGCAACATCCCAAGACAAGCTTAAGGTTCAAGTGGTTTCTAAAGATGACGGGAGCTATAAACTTCTCATAAAGAATAATATTGTAGATTTGGGTACTTTTCCCAAGGCGACTATCCTTGATATTATGAATAAGCTGTATGGCTTTGCTATAGAGGAAGGCGATGTAGAGATAATATCCTCAACGAACGAGGCGCAGGATATAGGAAGTGCCGGTAACTCAGGGTATGCTCCGATGTTCGCAGGACTTGTTGATGCGTTTAATGAAGAACTTTTGCTTGAAGTATCGAAGCATGATGATTTATTTACCGTTGAAGACGGCACTATTTTTATTGCTTGTAATTTAGAACTTAAAGATGGAGCTAGCCTAATAAAAGGAGAGGCGGTAACGTCGTGGGAAGCTATAAGAGCGCTAAACCAAGAGAAGGGATATTTAGCAGATGATACCCTGTTTGCCGGAAAAGGTAAATTGAAGGAGGATGCAGAGCATGTGATGGATCTTGAGCATACAGTCTTCGGTTCTGTGCTTACTCAAATAGACAAGACAACTATGATGGTTAGAAAGATGAGGATTGTTGTAGACTGCGGCAGGGTTTTAGATGAAGAAAGGGTAAAGGGGCAGTTTATAAGTGGCGCTTTAGATAGTTTAAGGGACCTTTACGGAAGGCCGCTTGAACCACATGAGATTCCAAAGATAGAGGTTATTCTTCTAGAGCAGGATGACTCTCCCGTAAGAGGAATTGGAGAGATAACCACATTTTCTTACATAAGTGTTATTGACGCATACGAGAGAACATTTGGCATCAAGATAGATGAAACGCCGGTCTTATTGGATGAGCTGAGGAATGCCAGGCAACTACAGGCACATCTAGCTGAGATGCCTCACGGGGTATTGGCATTTCACCCAGGCGATGAAAGAGAGCCAAGGGGATGGGTGCAGCAAGAGATATTTGCTTCATGGAAACCGGTTTGCCATAGCTTCTCTCACCCTGGAAGAGGCTTTACGCTAAGTGATGTCTCAAGGCTTAACGTGCAAGAGTTTCTTGGAGATGAATTTGAAGAACTTAGAGGCATCAAAGGAAATCTACCGCTTCGCATACAACGGTTTATGTGTAAAGACAAGGATACCTTGCCCCAGCTACATCCATACGAAGGAGAATATACAAAAGAAGAGATATTTATCGTAGGAGATGTGCATACTACCGGAGGCGGTTATATCTATGGAGGATTGGAAGACCCTGCACAGGCAAAAGAGTTTACCGATGCCATTAATAGTTCTGATTATGAAAAGGCTTATACTTATCTGAAGAAAATTAAGGTGAAAACCGGCGATATTTTTTATATACCCCGGGGCGTTATACACGCAGTCGGAGAAGGGGTTGAGATAATTGAGATTCAGAAGAACCCCGATAGCTTAACGGTTTCCATGATGGATGCATGGCAGTTTCCGGGTCACATAGATCATGAAACTGGCATTCTAAAGATAGAAGACTCGCATTTTAGCTCAGGGGCTATACCGATAAGGATGGTTGAGGTTAACGATGAGAGTGAAATTGTAATAGCTAAGCAGAATAAGTCTATTATTATTGTTCCGTTAAATGGGGATGTTTCTTGCAGAGTAGGTGATAAGGCGCCTATTGGGTTATCAGCCTTGGATTCTGCTGTTCTTCCTGCAAATAATGATATGAAAATACGCTCAAATAGCAAGTTACCCGTTAGAGTGCTTTGTGTGAGTCTATCGAAGGATATAGAGGCGCAACAGACTAAGTTGCAGGAAAAGGACGTACGAAAGAATGTACAAGCAAGCTTTATGGAACAGGATGAGGATTTGTTAATTGAAGCGGCAATAGAACTATTTGAAATAAATGAGGCTGACTCAGAGTTGCTTCTTAAGTCTGAATATCGCAAGGGACTTTTAAGTTATCTCGGCATAAGATTTGATGCGCATTTTGTTCCGCATCAGGTTTATTTCAAGATGGACAGGTTTCCGCATAAAAGCGAACGTGGAAGAACCGAGGCGCAGAAACTGAGAGCCGTTCTTGTTTATATTGATCCTACAACAGGCAGAAAGGAATATGTTGCTTTATCTAGTAAGCTTTTTGAGGAATTTGCCGCTAGAAAACGATTGGGAGAGGTTAGTAAATATAAAGAAAAGGAAAAGCCTGCCCTACATTCACGCAAAGTAGCTCTCATTAATCCTGTACTGGATGCGGATAATTATTCTTCTACCGCCTACCTTGTGGGCATGAAGACGCTTACATCATTCATTATGGATAAGTTCAAGATGGGTCTTTTATTCAGACGTAAGTTTGACAGAAGGCTTACGCGGCCAGATGATGATTATCCTGAGCACGATGTTGATATAATGGCACTTGATATTAACCAGCAGAAAGAAGAGTTTATTGAGTATTTAAGACGGGAACGACCGGATGTGGTAGGTATTACCTCTATTACACATTTTCTTACACGTTCGTTCGATATTGCCCGTACGGTAAAGGAGATATGCCCTAACGCCAGGGTTGTAATCGGTGGCATAGCTGCCTCTACGGAGCCTGAGAAGGTATTGGAGGAACCTGCTGTTGATATAGCTGTGCAGGGTGAAGGGGAAGAGGTTTTTGCTAAGCTTATTACAGAACTAGCTACTGATGATCCACACCTTGAAGAGGTTCCTAATATCCTCTGGAGAAAGAATGGCGAGGTTATAAGAAATCTTCCCAGTATTGATCTTTTTGATATAGATGAGATGCCTTTTGCCCCTTACGCCAATAATTGTATTTATGACTTAAAGACAGGCGAGAAAGGACCTCAGTCGCTTGGTTTTGCAGCGGTTGTAACCGCTGTAGGATGCCCATTTACCTGCAAGTTCTGCGTTGTATCGCATGCCCTTAAGGACCGCAAGGTTCGCCTGCGTTCCCCAGAGCATGTTCTTGAAGAGGTGAGGTATTTAATAGAGGAGTCCGGGGTCGGTAACATATTCTTCTTAGACGATCTCTTTACTCTTGATATGAAAAGGGCTCATGCAATAGTGGACGGAATTACACACCTCAGGAATTTGGGCATGCCGCTCAGCTGGGTAATGTATTCCCGAGCGGATAGCCGTGTGGTAACCAAGGATTTTCTTATTAAGGCAAAGGCGTGCGGTCTTAGTATGGTGGACTTGGGCATAGAGTCAGGTGATCCCAAAATTCACACTGAGGTTGGTAAGAGGCTAAGCGTTGAGCATATCATAGAGTTTGTAGGATGGCTTAATGAACTTAATCTTAGGCATTATCATTTCTACGTAATCGGTGCTCCAGGACAGGACTGGAAGAGCCTTAAGATGACCGCCGAACTCGTTATTAAGTTGCGCCCGACCTATACGCAAATGTGTAGCCTTAGCCCTTATCCTGGGACCGAATATTACACCCATCCTGACCTTGAATTTAATAAGGAGGTTGTATATACCTTTGAGCCGCTTGAGAGAACCGGGGGTAAATATGCAAAGAGTGTTCTGGGAGATCATACCCCTTTCCTTACGAGAAGCGATGAGCTCTCTCATGAGGAAATAGAGGAGGCGGTAGGGCTCTTGAGCGAGCTGGCTATAGCGGTATCAAAAGATGATGATGATGAAGTTGAAAGAATAATGAATGTTATAGATGCAAAGACAAGACTTGAGAATTGTGTACATAGCCTTGATGAGAAATTAAGTCCTGATGCCGTAGGTCCAAAGGCGGCCAAGTTGGCAGAGCAGGTACAGCTGGAAGATATACCGGTACCGGAGGGCTATGCATTGGATGTATTGGCATGCCAACATTTTGTGAGGGAAAATAAAATTGCCGATTTGATCGAAACCCATAAAGGTGATATAGCCGATATTTCCCAAGAGATACAAAGATTAATAATTGAGAATGAGCTTGATTCTACAGTTGAGTTTCAAATTCGCCTTATGTATGAAGAATTTAAGAAAAGATATCCAGACGGACTTCTAGCAGTTCGTTCCTCCGCTGTAGCAGAAGACCTTGATGAGGCAAGTTTTGCAGGTCAGTATGAAACATATCTTGGTATTGATACGTTTGAGGAGCTATGTGAAGCTATTAAAAAGTGCTGGGCCTCTTATTGGTCATTGCAAGCAATAGCTTACAGGCAGAAATATAAGATTGATCATGTTGAAGGCGGAATGGCAGTTATTATTCAACGCTTTATAGAAGCAGCATCCTCAGGTACTGTAGCTACGCATAATCCAGTAACCGGTAACCCTGGCGAGATATTGATTGAATCAGCCCTTGGCTTGGGAGAGGGCATTATGTCCGGAAAGGTTAGCACCGATAAGACATGGATCGTGAAGGATGGTAATATAATTAGGATTGATGTTGTTACAAAAGAAAAGATGTTGATATTTGATAGAGACAGCAAGGAGATAGTTTTTTCGAAAGTTGATAGCACCATGGTGAACGAATTTTCTTGCGACAAGGATACATTAGCCAGACTAGAAGAGCTTTCTTTAAAGTTAGAGAATTATTATGGAATGCCTCTTGAGATAGAATGGTGCATAGATCAAGATGGAAATATTTTTGTTCTTCAGGCAAGAAGGCTGACGGGAATTCCTGAAGCAGGTTCGGCTCATCAGAATGTTGATGTGTTTTTACCCTACGATCTACAACATTCATGGGCATTGCACGGGACATATCCGTTAACATCTTTTGAGAAGGATTTTTTATCTCCCGTAGAGATGGCAGCACGCCAAGTATATGAAGAGATGAGAGCAAAGGTTTATCTAGCCACAAGGGAATTTGGAGGGTATCCATATAGAGCAATTACACCATTGACATATAGCCAGACACATACCGATAGAACCAAGGCATTGATGGATAATATAGAGCGATATGCTACAGCATGGGAGGATGAATTTGAAGAAAAGCTTAGAGAGCTTAATCGTAAACTTAAGCAGATGACAACCGGTTTAGATTCTGAGGGTTGGTTTCCTGAATCTATACTTAAAGAGATGCAGCAGTTTAAAAAAGTAGCTTCAAATAGTCATCAAAGATTTCATTTCATATCGAACATAGCAAAAGCGCGATATTATGCGAGTGCAAGGGTTGATAATATGTTTGCTGGCCATGGGATGTTGTTAGTAGGCCTGGATACTTTTAACCTGAGAATGAAACAGGCTATATATGATTTTACTTTAAAGATTAAAGAAGATGAGAAATGGGAGAGAATTTTCCGTGAAGAAAATCCAGATACTATAATTGAATATCTTAAAGAGGATGTAGATGAGGATGATTATATTACCTATCTTTTTAAGATTCTAGTGATGCAGTATGGATATAGCTGTGCCAGTATATATGAGCCAACCTGGTCTGAAGATCCCACATCATTGATAGTAAGGATCAAAAGTTACCTTACAGACGAGGGAGGTGTTTCTCCTCTTGATGATTTTGTAATAAGGAGGCATATGGCTAAGGATTATAAGGACTATTTAGCTAGAAAGGGGCAACTGGATGAGTTTTGCTTTCCTGGAGACCCTGATGCAGAAACAACAATTGCTAATGTAAGGCATGCAATGGAGTATAGGCAGAATCACAACCGTTTTATAGAACAGTTTATCAATGCACATTTTAGAACACTAGCTTTGGCCCTGGGGCGTAAATTTGTTGAACTTGGTTTTATCGACAGAGCAGAGGATATATTCTTTCTTAGTGAGCACGAGATGGAAAACCTAATTAAAAGATCTGTTGATGTGCCCAGAGATCTTAAATCGGTCATTGAACAAAGAAGGAATGAATTTGAAAACTTGCGCTTAACAGGTACTCACAGTAGATTGGGGACTACCTATTTGTATGATACGCAGATAAACCGCGAAGAGGATAATAATTTTACCGGCATAGGTGCTTCTGCAGGAACGATAACCGGGCATATAGTGCATATTGATAGTGCGGAGGATTTTAAAAAAGTACAATATGGCGATATTATCATATGCCACGATATCCATCCGGCATGGTCTCTGCATTTTGGTAAGGTCGCAGGCATAATCTGTATGGGTGGCGGCGGCATAACCCAGCATGCAGCTACAGTTGCTAGGGAATACGAGATACCGGCGGTTGTTTCACTTGGAGACCTCTCTTTCATGAAGGATGGATGGTTGGTAAAACTTGATGGTACAAAGGGCACCTTGGATATTTTAGATAGAACCGATAGAAAGGTTTCTGTGGATTCGCTTAGACAGGAAGAAGGGCAAGAAATAATCCTCCCAGAGGATTTCAAAAACTATTCCGAAAGGGAAATAGCAACGCACTTTCTAAATAGCTATTTATCTTTAAGTAAATGGGCAATAGTAGATCTGATATATGGCAATACGGATGGCTCTGAAGAAAGAATAGATGACTTTATTATGCAGTATAAGATAGCTGTGTTTAATAAGTTCCCTTTAATATACGCTAAGCTTAGTGGTAAAGAATTTTTGGAAAGATTTAGTAAGAAGATTAGAGACAGGATACAAGATGGAAACCGTTTTACATTTACGTTGCCAATATCTCAGGAACAGGTTAATTTTTATCTTTGCTATAAGAATGAGAAACCATATTTTGCATATACAGATAAGGATCCCCCATCAATACTTCTTTTAGCCCCGCGTTTACCGGGCGAATATCCTACCTTCCAGTATAGTCCACCTGATTCGTCTTATGGTGAAAAAAAGGTGCGCTATAAACCTTTAGGCATAAGCCAGCTTGCCACCTGCCTTACCGACACAGGTTATTTAGACAGATTGATCGAGGCCTTAAAAAATGGTGCAAACAATCTTCCTTCCAAAGATGTAGCATCTATTGAAGCTTACAAGGAAAAACACGGTGGAGAGTTCCCATTATTTCATGTTAAGGTTATGGATTTAAATGCCGAGACAGATGATTTTGATCTTGAGGAATATCTAAGAAAAAGTCATGGGGATACCCCTCCGTTTATGATAGCACTTTCCAGCATGAGTCCAGGTTATCCAGGCATGTTGGATGCGGTGGAGGCTATCAGGCGATATGATTCTGATGTTGCTATTACTGTAGGGGGCCCTCAACCTACCATTTTAAGAGAAAGGGTGTATGAGGATACAAACAATCAGATAGATTATGTAGGTCTTGGTCATCAAACTGAGATGTTCCCTTATTATGTAACTTCATTGTTGGCGGCACAGGATATGGGTGTTGATTTTGACCCCTCACAGATAGACGGA
>CAZOIE010000059.1:0-7767 GCA_964579905.1 uncultured Planctomycetia bacterium | reverse complement strand
TTTATTTTAAAACATCTTTCATCTAAAGTGTAACGTAACTGTTCATTTATTATAGCAATAGATAAGATATCAGATGACTCAAAGCTTAAAGGAAAGATAAAATTACAAAGTTGTGAGCTACTAGGTAAGCTAATATGGATAAGATATACGCTTAGTAATAGAACTTATACATTAACGTATAATCCCTCAGTAAATGGTATGAGGAATGGCTTAGCGGTTTCAACGGCCGCTAAGTATAAATCGGCAAAGATATCAGCCTTACCTGTCACCATCGTCTCCCAATCTATCTCACGTAAGGTAGGTGCCCATACCGGAAGAATTAACCTAGAACACCTCAGAGAAATAGGAGTCAGCGGCACCATAATAGGCCATAGTGAGACAAGAACCTCAGCAGGCAGGAAGGGTGATACAGATAAGGTTATAAATGAAAAATTAAAGACTGCTCATGAAGCAGGTCTTGATACAGTCATTCTATGTGTAGGAGAGTCACTGGATAAAAGAGAATCTGGTAGCCATACAAAGTTTGTCCTTGGGCAAATCAGAAAGGCTTTAAAGGGGCTATCTGATGAAGAGGTAGCTAATACAATCATTGCCTATGAGCCCATATGGGCAATCGGTACAGGTATGACAGCATCACCTATCGATGCCCAAGTAATGCATTTAGCTATCAGGGAGTATCTTTGGAGAAGCTATGATGCTGAAGTATCTCAAAAAGTAAGAATACTATACGGCGGAAGCGTTAAACCAGCCAATGCTCAAGAACTACTCAGTCAGCCAGACATAGATGGAGCACTTATAGGTGGAGCCAGCCTACAGGCCGATTCTTTTGCTCAGATAGTTGAAATAGGACAGGAGCTTGAACCAAACCAAGGAAGAAAGAAGGTTATAGCAGCCAACTGGAAGGCTGAACCAAAAGAAAGAAGAAGCTTAATAGTAGAGTTTGCAGATAATCTCAGCATGATAGCAACAGGCGATGCAGATATCATCATAAGCCCTCCTGCAACACTACTATCTGAAGCATCGGGTATCTTTAGTTCAATGTCGGTGAGTGTTCCTGATATGACAGCGGCTTTAGACAATGGTGTAAGTAGCATACAGAGAGGACTTGAGCACATTATTATAGGCTTTGCAAAAATGGAGTCATACAAGAAGAAAACCGATGAGTTTACTATTAAGGAGATGTTTCAATTGCAAGGTCGCATACTAACGCTGTTTGGCGTAAGCGAGAGGGTTTTTAGGAAGGAATGCAAAATCCTTGAAACTTTAGGTTTAATTATTAAGGTTAAGCCTGCTGGCGGTGGCAGGGCTGCAGTATATAAACTAAACGATATGCTGGCTTTATTAACAGGACGAGAAATTGGTGAATTCATAAGACATTTTGAGGCAGAGTTTCAAAGGAATACCTTAGAGGGTCTTGAAGAAAGAAGGATAAGCGATCTAAGGGGAGATATTAACAATAAGCTGCTTAATATTCTTTTGTCCCGCCTCTTGTGGAGTAAAGATACAAGGCTTGCTGAGGCAACAAAATCAACCGGAACGGTCTTCTCCTACGACCCAACAGGCCACAATAATGATGTATCTACTCAGGCGATAGAGGATATGTTGGCCTTGGGTGTATGTGAGGTTACATTTAATCCATATAACATATCAACCTTCGTAAGGGAAGATACGACCGGCGAGGCAGAGAAGATCTTCAGGTCCCTTGTAGCAAGGGGTATTACTGACCCGAGAGACCTTTTGTTTGAGTTTACAAAGATTAAGGTTAAGCGTACAGCAAAGATGCTAAGCGGTATATGGAATTCAACCGGCAGAAGAAGAGGATATGTCAGCGTAGAGGTTGATCCTACAATAGAGGAACAGGTTACAGAATTGCTGGGTAGTAGAAGAAGTAACAGGGCACTAGAAGATGAGTGTGTACGACGAATAGTAGAGGAGGCTAAGGAATTAAGCAAGATAGCCCCTAATATATTGATTAAGATAAGGTCCAGCAGAAATAACGATAATCCATTTACCGGTAGAGAGAAAGACAGGGTCGGTCTTAGGGTACTAGAGGAGCTTACCGCCTTGGGCATTAATACGAACTACACGGTTGTTTTTACAGCTAAGCAGGCCATAGAAGCCGGACATGCAGTTATAAGAGGTAAGAAAAAAGCAAAAAAGGCTGGAATTTCAAATCACATAGAAACTCGTATAAGCCCGTTCCTAAGCAGGGTAGACGGCTATATAAAACAACATAGAAATGAGATGGATCTAGGTGCGGTATATGGACTTGCGGGAATAATCAATGGCCATCAACTTATACATGCGTTATATGAGGAGTTTGGTAGAGAATTACCTCAAACACCCATAATATCAAGCGTTGGCAGAAAAACCACTGATATCTCACAAGATGCCTATATCTATACATTTTTGGGAGCACCGTATGTAATAACCGCTCCTGCAAATGATTTAATGGCGTATATGAGGTCACCTTTGCCTATTGAATCAAATATTTTAAGGAAATATCTCGAGGATATACTTGGACCCGAACTTGCTAGGATTGCTCCGGCAGCAGCAGAAGAGGCGAGAGAAACATATGCAGGTGAAGACAGCTGTGTAAAGCAAGCAGTTAAGCACTGGGACGAGCTACCAGATGATCAGAAAGAATATATGTGGGATGTATTGGATGAGGAAGGGGATGTCAAGTTCATGCGCCCGTATGTTGCTGCTGTTAGGGTATTTGAAAAGAAGGTGCGGGAGGAGTTACTTATTAGAAGTGTAGGAGATGTTATTATTCCATCTGTTGTAAAGATGTATGGTATTGTTAATAGCCAGATGTCCGTTGAGATGCCTATGGCTAATTTATTCTCAGCCGCCAATATGCAAATAGCGGTAGATTCCAATGAAAAATTTAAAGATGCAGTTTCAAGGTTGATATTTGAGAAAATTAAGCTGGTACGACTTGGCATATTTAGCGAAGAGTACCAAGAGGCTATTAAAGAATTGGAACCGTTGGTTAATTATATAATAACGGAAATAATAGAAAAGGAAACCGATGGCACAAGGCGTGCGCTTCTATCAAGGGCGCTTTCAGTGGCGGATTCTATAATAAGTTCAAATGTCCTCGATATCTTCTACAATCCCAAAAACCCACCGGCCATTCTATTTGATGGACAAAAACTCACCCCGGATGAAAAGCCCAACCTACAGTTTGTAACATATATGCTACATGTAACAGGCTCAAAAGGCATTATTCCAATGATAGATTTTAAGAGAGAAGGTATATCCACCGCTGGTGGAATAAGAATAAAGCTCCCTGGTACTTACGATATAGATGGTGTCTGGGTTGAGGTATACGACCTTGGTTTTTCGATGGATCTTAAGAGTAAATGGGTAGGGATCGCTTCAGCCGGCTCAAAGTGGGAGACCATTATTGAAATACCAGCAACAGCTGATATAAGCGATGAAGAGCTGTTGGCTGAGTTTGTACCTAGGATACTAGCAGATATGGCGCAAAGTGCCCTTGGTTTAACGGGCTTTGGACTTTTCTCTTACAACATAGCCGGGCCTGATGTTAATTCCGGTCCTATGCAGATACAGCCAATGGTTGATGCTGTTAGGCTACGATACAGGCAGTATGTAGAACTTGAGATGAAGCTTGTTGAAATGATTTTAACAGGTAAGGTTTTTGGTGAAGATATACCAAGAGACGGAAGGACGAAGATAGCGCTTGAAGATGGTGAGGTTGTTGAGATATCCAATAGTGATTTTTGGTATAGCTATGATGATTTCTGGAAGTCAGAGGTGGGTAAAGCTATTGAAAAGGATAACTACAACATAGAGAAGCTTGCTGCAAAGGGAGAGCCCTCAAGTAGAAAGTCTGATTATTTGTTCGATGAGGCTGACGCTGCATTTAGCGAGTACCATTCGGTTCTAGCAGCACTAGAAAATAATCTAGGAATTTTATTCCCAAGAGACCCCAATATATTTATTATGCGTGAACTTGCCCTTCAAGCTATGAGGGATAACGTAATAGAAAGAGTACCATTGACTATACCTGATAAGATTGGGATTGCATTTGACAAGGTAATGGGTGTTTTAAGCGGTGGTGGGGTAAAAGAAGCTGCCTCATTTATGGCATTTGAGAAGCTTAACCGTATGACAGCAGTCGGGGTTATAAGGGCCACGGAACATGTACATTCTTATCTAAAGAGAGAAGGTAGAGTAGGTGACATTAGAGATACCACTATCTTAATACGAGGACTAGGTGCGTTTGGTTTTGGGGCATTAAAGTTCCTTGTAAAGTTAGGATATAAGGTTACCGGTATATCAGATGAGGGTGGAGCTGTGTATAAGGCAGAGGGCTTTACTGAAGAAGATGTAGCTAAGCTTGAGGCTGAGAGCAAAAGAAAAGGTCATGTAAGAGATTATGTTGTTTCCGCATTAGAGGGCAGTGAGGGTGTTAAAATCTATGAAGATCCTGATGAGATTTTGTGGAAAGAGGCAGATATATTGGTACCCGGTGCAATAGGCCCGACTGTAACAATGAAGAATGTTCATAAGTTTAAGGTTAAAGCGATTGTGCCTGGTGAGAATAACGTATTTGAGAGTATAGAGGTTGAGAAGAAACTTCATGAGATGGGGATTACAGCATTAGAGGGTTCAACCGTAAACTATGGTACCGCATTAGCTGTATGTGTAAAAGAAGGCGGTGCAAAACACAGATTATCTGCTGATGAGATTTTGGCAAATGTTGCAAGTATCTCAGAGGAAACCATAGATGATGTAGTAAAGAGCATAGATGAGCTTGTTCCTATTATGCTGGAATTACAAACTAGTGATACAACCCCCAACGATATACATAGAGAGATAATTGATAACATTCGGGATAGGATGGAGAAAGTTTATTTTGATGAAGAGAGTGTATACAAAGATAGAATTGATAAGATTATAAGACGTATGAGAGAGCAGGGCTATCTTATGGCCTATCACATAGCAAGGAGCTACGCAGCTATAGAGATAGCAAGAGGGGATGTTATTGCAACATATAGAGCAAAAATAGACTCGCCTACTGTTATTGCAGAATATAGAAGACCACCCGAATGTGGCAGTACTCCCTATACGCTGTTTAATATCCTTGTTGAGAATTTCAAAGAATTTGGTTTATCTCAGCCATTTAGTGCTGATTACTTAGCTGATAAATTGGAGTTGTCAGCTACATCTATTGGAGAGGCAATGGCGGTTCTTTATGAGCTTGGGATCCTAACAGATAAAAAGGAAGCTCTGATAGTATCTGGCGTAAGGAGAAAGGCCTCTCGTATAGCAGAGGTTCTTGAGGATATAGATGAGCCATATATACGTAGTGAATATATAAAGTTTAAAGCAGAGATTGAAAAGATACTCAAGACAAGAAGCACACAAGGTAGAGCATTGTTACATATTGATGAGGTCTTGGGAGATGATAAATCAGGAGAGTTTAGTGTACCATTACTTGCTCAGACTAAGCCAGAGACAGTAGGGGAGGTTTCAAGGCGTGCCGTACAAAAAGAAATCAAGGGATTATTGGAGGACTTTAAATTAATTGTAAAGGTCGAGGATGCAAAGGGTAAAGAACCAGCGGTCTATAAGCTTGATGAAAGACTTACTATATTGTCGCGAGAGGAGATTGTTCAAATAGATCGTTTACTTAATAAATCAAGCTTTAGTAGTAGTGAGATATCCCTCCTAAAAAAGGCTATTAGCAGGCGCCTGGCCACAGCAAAACTTATGCTGGATATACGTGAAGCGGTTCATACTATTATAGGCAAGGTAACAGTTACTAGCGGCATAGAAGCACTTCTGGGATATTGGTCGGAGACTATTTTTGCAAAAAGTATTGTGCCGCTTAAAATAGACGGTGATACTATTGATATAGAGGGTATAAAGGTAAAAATTCCTGATGGAGTTTCCCCGTTTACCTTATCGCCAATGGTTATGCATATGGTTGTTAGGGGTGAGGTAATACGCAAGCTTATAAGTATGTGGAATTGGGATTGGGGTCAGATTAATTGGGATTTCCTATATGAAGCTGTTGATATCGAAAGGGGTAATTTAGGCACAGGAGGAAGAACTAGATTCTGGAATATTATATCCGAGCATTTACCAAGTAATGCAGATGAGATTATAGCCGATGTTAGGGAGAACGTAGGAAAGATTCCAAGCCCAGAGAAGACAAAGCGTATTGTCCTTTGTGGTAAGGGAGGTTCTGGAATAGGGGGTGATTTACTAAGCGGCGTAGTTGATGAACTGCCTGATGCTGACCTTGAGGTAATAGTTGTCAAGGGTTATGAAATCCCTGAATACATCTTTGAGAGCGATAACGACGATACCTTGTATATACTCTCTTTATTCTCAGGAACTACCAAGGAGACGGTCGAGATGGGAGAGGAATTGGCACGTCGTAAGAAGAATAAGGTAATCGCTATCTGCTCAGCAGATGGTGCAGACATAGGAAATCTTGCACAGGATAATGACTGGGCATTTATCTCTATTGTTGAAAAGGGTGATTTGGTTCAGCCAAGAGAGGCTTTCCCAATTACAGGGTTTAAGCTAAGGGCCGCCTTAGAGTATATATTAGAGCAAAAGGGAGTTTCTGCTGATCAAATAAAATATGATGAAGGTTTATTTAAGATAATGACGGCGAAGCGTGCTCTTATAGAAAGCTTTTCTCATAGAATTGCAACAGATATGTATAATGGTGGTAAGATGCTTGCAATAGTTACAGATGGAAGCACTCTATATGAAGCTATGGCCTTACGAGTGCTTCAACAGTTTGCCGAGTGTCCCTTTATTCCTGCTGTGGTATTTACGAAGGATGAGGTAGATTCATATGGCATAGATTTAGACCCTGAAAACTTCATAGTTTGCACGATGGGTGATGTTGGCATAAAGGGATATAAGATTGATGAATTTGTTGGCAGGGTGTTTGCTAATAGCGAGCAGCCGTCCATTTTAGAGAAGGTATACGGAATAGAGGCCATTATGACCTCTGTTGCCTATAACATGGCAGTTATGAGAGGAATTGAGCCTATGATAGTTCCCCTTATAACCGGTGATGGCGTAAGCGATGTTCCATCATACAAGGCGGTAACAAAGTCAGGTAGCTCTGTTCATACTAGGATGCTTAAAGATTTTGATGAGCATTATGATGAATACCCGAGGATTTCAAAGGAGGAGACCCTTGAGCTTTCAGGCATAGTCAATGTTGTTACCACTGAGAAGAATGAGCAAAGAGCAGCTGTACTTCGCCATGAGCTTCTTATGAAGGGTAGAATAGCCTATGTGACGGTTCTTCCTGAAGGTAACCACAATGAGAACAATGCCTGGCTTCCTTATGCAGCACTTGGAACACAGGCACAGACCATTAACCATGTTTTAATGGTGGAGGAAGCAGAATTTAAAGAAAATGATTGGCTTAAGGCAACGGCTGAGTATTTCCTAGCCCCGACAAATAGATTTTATTTATCATTAATTTCTGAAACAGACAAGCTAGCTATTGCTGCATTGGAGGAAGAGAAGGTGAGACAACATCTTGCGCGTTTACAAACAGAAGACATGAGAGGTCAGTTATTAAAGCTATATGGTAAGAGATATGTGGAGGCACAGGCCTTAGAGACGCCTCCTAAAATGGCCGAGATTGGTTTTGAAACCAAGGACGATGGTTCAAAGGTAAACCGCCTTGGCTGGTCTCTTGAGCACTTAAGGTGGTTGCTTGAGAACCCACAACATGCTGAGAAACTACTTGAAGAT
>CAZOIE010000058.1:4938-7908 GCA_964579905.1 uncultured Planctomycetia bacterium | reverse complement strand
GGTGAATATAGTATGGTAAAAAAAATAAGTAATAATGATAAGGTTAAGGAAAAGGATTTGGCGCTTGAGGTCCTAACTTCAATAAAAAGGGCCGGCGCTGATTTAATTATAAGCTATTTTAGTAAAGAGGCATGCAGATGGCTATCTTAAACGTATCGAAAAAATTATTTGATGAGGCTAAGAGATATATTCCCTCAGGTGTTAATAGCCCTGTTCGGTCATTCAGGGCTGTTGGTCGATGGCCTGTATTTATTAAAAAGGGAAAGGGTTCTAAGGTCTACTCAGAATGCGGTGAGGAGTTTATCGATTACTGCCTTTCCTGGGGACCATTAATTCTGGGTCATGCACACCCAGAAGTCACCAAGGTCTTAGGGGATTCCATAAAAAGAGGGACGAGTTTTGGTGCTGCAACCAGATTAGAGACAGAGCTGGCAAGGCTTATCGTTGAGGCCGTTCCTTCAGTAGAGCAGGTGAGATTGACAAGCTCCGGAACAGAGGCGGTAATGGGAGCAGTCAGGCTCGCCCGTGCCTACACAAAAAGAAAAAAGATAGTGAAGTTTGAAGGTTCGTACCATGGCCATGCAGATTATCTTCTGGCAAAAGCCGGTTCAGGTATTGCGACTTTAGCAATTCCTGATAGCCTGGGCGTACCCAAGGAGTTCACCAGTCATACACTTACAGTACCCTTTAATGATATAGACAAGCTTAAAAAAACCATAGATAGACATAAGAAAGATATAGCGGCAGTAATTATTGAACCGGTACCGGCAAACTGTGGTGTAATTTTGCCAAAAGAGGGTTTCTTAAAGAGCGTAAGAGAAATTACACGTAAGAATAATATCGTTTTGATTTTCGATGAGGTGATAACGGGGTTTAGACTCTCGTATAGTGGTGCCCAGGGTTATTTTGGCATTAAACCTGATCTGACTTGCTTTGGAAAGATTATAGGCGGGGGATTGCCGGTTGGTGGTTTTGCAGGAAAAAGGAGATTGATGAGGCTTCTTGCTCCCGAGGGCGATGTTTATCAGGCAGGTACTTTATCTGGTAACCCAATAGCGGTTACAGCAGGGATAACGACTTTGAGGTTACTAAAGAAAAACAACCCGTATGAAATATTATGCAAAAATACCAAAAACCTATGCCGGTACCTAATCGAAAGAGCCAAGTATCATAAGATAGATATGAAGGTAAATTATATCGGTTCTTTGTTTAGTGTATTTTTTATAGATAAAGAGGTTGCAGATTATAAAACAGCAAGAAAGCAGAATCTGAGATTATTTAAGCGCTTCTACAATGGTTTATTGAAAGAGGGTGTATATCTATCACCTTCGGGGTTTGAAGCTAATTTTTTATCTACTGTTCATACACAGTTAGATTTAACAAAGACCAAAAAAGCGATTGATACCGTTTTGAAAAACTTAAGGAGGAGTTAAGATGGCAGTTACAATTTACATAAATGGAAAGAAAGAAGAAATTGGTGAAAGTGTAAGTATTCTAGGATTATTGGGTAAAAAGAAGATCAGGCCTGAAGTGGTTACTGTAGAGCTGAACGATGAAATTGTCGAAAAGGCCAGTTATGATTCGGTCCAGATTAAGAATGAAGACAGATTGGAGTTTGTGTATTTTATGGGTGGTGGTTCGCCATTTTCTGATAAGGTAGCCAATAACGTACTTGAATTGATAGGTGCTACCCCAGTAGTAAAGCTGAACAAAATCACAAAGAAGCATTCTGCGCAGATTCTAGCAAAGCTTGAGTTTTTTAATCCAGGTGGCAGCGTAAAAGACAGAATTTGCCTTTCAATGATAGAGGATGCTGAAAAAAGAGGCCTTCTAAAACCAGGTGCAACCATAGTTGAGCCTACCAGTGGAAATACTGGCATAGGCCTTGCGATAGTCGCAGCGGTTAAGGGTTATAAATGTATACTGACAATGCCGGAGACGATGAGTCTAGAGAGGATATATATCCTAAGGTCATACGGGGCAGAGGTTATACTTACGCCCGGGCCTGATGGGATGCTGGGTTCAATCAAGAAGGCAGAGCAATTACTGAAAAAGATTCCAGGAAGTTTTATGCCACAACAGTTTAAGAATACAGCAAACCCCGAAATCCATAGAAAGACAACCGCCAAGGAAATATTAAAATTAACTGACGGGAAGATAGATGCATTTGTCGCTGGTGTTGGTACAGGAGGTACTATTACCGGCGTAGGCGAGGTCTTGAAAAAGCATAACAAAGCCATAAAGATTGTTGCGGTAGAGCCAAAGACAAGCGCCGTTTTATCGGGTAATGAGCCAGGCCCTCATAAGATTCAAGGTATTGGCGCAGGGTTTGTTCCTGATGTTTTAGACAAGGATATTATAGACGAGATAGTCCAGGTTGGTGATAACGATGCCTTTAATATCTCAAAAAGGCTTGCAAAGGAGGAAGGTTTATTCGTTGGCATATCAGCTGGTGCGGCAGTCTGGGCAGCGGTTGAGGTTGCAGAAACTCTTGGTAGCGGAAAAAGGGTTGTAGTAATTCTACCCGATACAGGAGAGAGATACTTTTCAATGGAGCAGTATTTTGAGGCCTAAGGGAGGTTTTTGATGTCTAATCAAGGAACAAAGACTTATAGCGATAAGGAATTAACAGATTTAAGAACGGGTGGCATTATAAAGCAGAAACAAAAGAACTATTTTATTTTACGTACCCGTATTCCCGGAGGACACATTAAGGCCGATATATTGAAAAATTATTACATAATTGCCAAGAGATTCGGACGGGATTATGTGCATATCTCTACAAGACAAGGAATAGAGATTCCATGGGTTCATATCAAAGATATACCAAAGCTACTTGGTAAGTTAAAAGATTTGAGTATCTTAAAGGGTGCCTGTGGCCCTCGCTCGCGCAACCTTATTGCATGTCCGGGTAACAGTGTATGCCGTTTTGGTTTTATAAACACAGAGCAGCTTGCAAAAAGACTGGAT
>CAZOIE010000058.1:0-4928 GCA_964579905.1 uncultured Planctomycetia bacterium | reverse complement strand
GTAGCTTTTGGGAAAAATGTTCCTAAAAAGTTTAAGGTAGCCATTACAGGGTGCCTTAATTCATGTGCAAAGCCTCAAGAAAACGACTTAGGTTTTCAGGCAAAGGGAAAGCCCAAGCTTGAAGTCAAAAAATGTATTGGATGTGGCTTATGTGCACAGGTGTGCGAGAAAATATGCTCGCGGGGTAAAAAAGACCCGGCAATAATTATGGACAAAAAAAAGCGTCCTGTATATAGACAAAAGAACTGCTTTTTTGAAGGTGACTGCGTACGGGTGTGCCCGGTAGATGCATGGAGTATAAAGGATGTCAAATTTAGCGTTTACATAGGCGGTAAGATAGGACGCTTTCCAAAATTTGGAATTGAAATAGCCAAGTTTATTAAAGAAAATCGGATTCCAATTGTTATTAAAAATACCATTAAGTGCTATAACAGAATTGCAAATAAGGGTGAGAGATTTGGTGAAGCCCTGGAGCGTCATAGTATAAACCAAATAAAGGATGAAATCTTATGAGCGAGATTAAGATTGATCAAAATATTAATTTAAAGGGTGTGCCGTGTCCACTCAACTTTGTAAAGACAAAGCTTAAATTGGAGGCCATGGATGAAGGTGAGATACTGGAAATTATATTAGACGATGGTGAGCCCATTACCAATGTTACAGCAAGCGTAAAGGAGGAGGGGCATACTATTCTTAAAGTAGAGAAAATTGATGAACATTGGAAATTAGTCGTCAAGAAAGTATGAGGTGAGAATATGAGTTATGTCAAAGGTTTGAAGTGTAGAGAATGTGGTAGGCAATACCCGAAGGAGCCGCTCTATGTGTGCGAGTATTGCTTTGGTCCATTGGAGGTCGATTATGATTACGAAAAGATAAAGAAGAAATTGACCAAAGCGGAGGTTGAGTCTAGGCCCAAGAACATATGGAGATATAAGGAGCTTATGCCTATCGATAAAGAGCCTGTGGTTGGACTCGATACGGGTTTTACCCCTCTTGTTAGGGCTACAAACTTAGAAAAGGTATTGGGGGTTAAGGAGCTATATATAAAGGATGATTCGGTGAACCATCCCACACTTTCCTTTAAGGATAGGGTAGTCGCGGTTGCCTTATCGAAGGCAAAGGAGTTTGGATTTAATACGGTAGCCTGCGCCTCTACAGGTAACCTGGCCAATTCGGTCTCTGCCCAGGCAGCAATAGCCAATCTAAAAAGATATATATTTATTCCTGCAGATCTTGAGCTAGGTAAGGTTGTCGCTACCCTTATATACAACCCTACCCTTGTGGCCGTGGAAGGAAATTATGACCAGGTAAACAGGCTATGTTCAGAAATTGGCACAAAGTATAAATGGGCCTTTGTAAATATAAATATAAGGCCGTATTATGCCGAAGGTTCAAAGACATATGGTTATGAGATCGCAGAGCAGCTAGGGTGGAAGTCACCAAAGCATATTGTAGTTCCGTGTGCCGGTGGTTCTTTAATAACCAAGATATGGAAGGGCTTAAAAGAACTGAAGACGATAGGGTTGATTGACAAGGTTGACTCGAGAATCTATGCAGCACAGGCAAAGGGATGCGCGCCTATAATTACAGCTATTAAAGAGAATTCAGATATCATAAAGCCGATTAAGCCAAATACCATTGCAAAATCATTAGCAATTGGAAATCCGGCAGATGGTATATACGCAGCCTCAACCGTAAAAGAGTCCAGCGGCAATGCAGAGGATGTAACAGACGATGAGATTGTCGAAGCGATAAAGCTCCTTGCATCAACAGAGGGTATATTCACAGAGACGGCCGGAGGAGTAACTTTGGGCGTAACCAAAAAACTCATAGAACAGGGTAAGATACCTAAAGATGAGTCAATAGTTGTATGTATTACAGGTAACGGCTTAAAAACCCAGGAGGCTGTAGTAGAAAAAATAGGAAAACCAATTAAGATTAAACCAAATATTGCTTCTTTTGAAGAAAGTGTAAAGAGATAGACAGGTTATGTCAGATGAGTAAAAGTTCCATTAAGGTCAAAGTTACTATTAATACTTTTGAAGAAAACGTAAAAAAATAAGGAGGTTGTAGAGATGTCAATTACAATAAGGATTCCAGCACCACTTCAGAAGCTGACCAAAAACCAGGCAGAGGTTGAGGCAAGTGGTACGAATGTAAAAGAGTTGATAGATGATTTGGAAAAAAACTTTCCAGGTATTAAGGAGAGGGTTTGTGATGAGGAAGGCAACCTCCGAAGGTTTATAAACATATATGTAAATGAAGAGGATGTAAGGTTTTTACAGCAGGATCAAACTCCTCTTAAAGATGGTGATGAGGTTTCGATAATTCCAGCTATTGCAGGAGGAAGATGATGAGTTTACGGGAAGATCAAGTTGAAAGATATTCAAGACAGATTCTACTGCCCAATGTAGGCGGGAAGGGCCAGGAAAGATTGCTTAATGCCAAGGTTTTGATTATAGGTGCAGGGGGCTTGGGTTCACCTGTAGCCTTATACTTGGCCAGTGCAGGTATAGGAACAATTGGTATAGTTGATTCGGATAAGGTTGAGCTCAACAACTTGCAAAGACAGATTATCCACTCAACCAGTGAAGTGGGCAGGCCGAAGGTGGAATCAGCCAGAGATAGAATAGCCTTGATTAATACAGATGTTAAGGTTGTCCCGCATAATATAAGGCTTACTTCGAATAATATTATGGATGTGATAAAGGACTACGATATAGTTGTTGACGGTTCAGATAATTTTCCAACCCGTTACTTGGTAAACGATGCTTGCATCTTGTCTGATAAACCGCTTTCACATGGAGGTATATTTCGATTTGACGGGCAGGCTATAACGATACTGCCCAAGAAAAGCGCCTGCTACAGATGTCTTTTTCCTGAACCTCCTCCACCCGGGCTTGTTCCTAGATGCCAAGAGGCGGGTATCCTGGGAGCGGTTGCAGGGATAATAGGTACCATGCAGGCAAACGAAGTGTTGAAATATGTTTTAGAGGTAGGAAATCTTTTATCCGGGAAGCTTTTAGTATTTAATGCACTTGATTCCTCTTTTCGGCAGATAAAGGTTCCAAGAGACCCAAGGTGTCCGGTTTGTTCAGACGAGCCTACAGTAACAAAACTGATAGATTACGAAATATTTTGTAGCTTAAAAAAGAAGGAGGGTTAAAACCATGCCTAAGAAAATAGTACATTTGGTGTTTCCTCAGAATTTGATTAAAAAACCAGTAATATACACTATGGCAATGAAATATAATGTGATTCCCAACATACGAAGAGCAAAGATTACAGAGGAGATAGGAGAGGTTACCTTGGAACTTAGCGGTACAAAGGAGAATCTTGAGAAGGGAAGGAAGTACCTAGAACGACAAGGCATAAAGGTTGAATCAATAGTTGGAGACATAGTGGAATAAACTACTTGCAATCCCCATTTATAGGTGATATAAAAACTTTAATACATTAAAAAGGGAGTTTGTAATGGTAGATTACGGATATAATGAACCGGTTTATACCATTGGCATAGTTGCCAAGTCTTTGAAGGTTTGTGTGGCAACGCTCAGGATCTGGGAGCGTAAAGGGCTAATATCGCCAAGTCGCATTGGAAAGAACCGGTTCTATTCCAGATATGACATAGATAAACTCGAATATATCAAAGATTTACTACAGAAGAAGCATATAAATATAGAAGGGGTTAGGCAGATATTGGAGACTACTCAATGCTGGGATGTAAAGAAGTGTAGTGAAAAGGAAAGAAGTGTCTGTAGTGTTTACAAGAAGTATGGCAAAAGATAGAGTGTTGTCAAAAAAGATTTACGCTAACCTATGCGTGTTACTTCTATTATTTAACATGTTACCTAATTCATTTGCCAAAGATAAGTTCGAAAAAGCCACCTTTGCCGGTGGCTGTTTTTGGTGCATGGAATCTCCTTTTGAAGAATTAACTGGTGTTATAGAGGTAGTATCTGGTTATACAGGAGGAAGAAAAAGAAATCCTACCTATAAAGAGGTATCTTCTGGTCGAACCGGTCATTTCGAGGCAGTTGAGGTTACGTATGATCCATCCAAGATAACCTATAAGGAACTTTTAGATGTTTTCTGGAGATACATAGACCCAACCGATGAAGGAGGCCAGTTTGCCGACAGAGGTGAGCAGTATAAAACATCCGTATTTTACCACACCGGTGAACAAAAGAAACAGGCGGAAGCTTCAAAAGAAAAACTGCAAAAATCCGGAAGATTCGATAAGCCAATAGCTACTGAGATTATCAAGGCCTCTAATTTCTACAGAGCAGAGGATTACCATCAGGATTATTATAAAACTTGTCCTATCGAATATAAAGCGTACAGTATTGGATCCGGCCGAGAAGAATTTCTAAAGAAAACATGGAAAGATGAAACAGATATAAGGCAGACTGAATCGAAATATAAATTTTTCAAAAAACCCTCTAAAAGAAAACTCAAAGAGACATTAACCCCATTACAATACAAGGTTACCCAGGAAGACGGTACCGAACCACCATTTAAAAATGAGTTCAATGATAATAAAAGAGCGGGTATTTATGTTGATATAGTTTCAGGAGAACCGCTTTTTAGCTCTATTGATAAATTTGACTCAGGAACAGGCTGGCCAAGTTTTACAAGGCCACTTGAGCCGGATAATATAATTGAGAAGAAAGACAGAAGTTTATTCACGGTTAGAACTGAGGTAAGAAGTAGATATGCCGATTCGCATCTGGGTCATGTATTTGAAGATGGCCCCCCACCTACCGGACTTAGATATTGCATTAATTCTGCAGCCCTAAGATTTATCCCAAAGGAGGATTTGGAAAAAGAGGGGTATGGAGACTATAAAGAACTTCTTAAAAGATAACTCCGTTAATTAAATTTTCTCTTGACATACCCCCAAGGGGTATGCTATACTTTTAGTGAGG
>CAZOIE010000057.1:6533-7922 GCA_964579905.1 uncultured Planctomycetia bacterium | reverse complement strand
AAACACAACAATGTTTGCATCGTTATGCTGACGAGATAACCTTGCAACCTTTGTATTATCAGCTACAACAGCACGAACGCCAGGGAATTTATTTGCAACCATTGAGAATCCGACACCTGATTTACATATAAGAACACCTCTTTCAACCTTCTTAGAGGAAACAGCTTTTCCAACCTTCATTCCAATCTTTGGATAGTCACAGCTAGCCAGACTATTGGTACCACAATCCTTAATATTGTGACCTTCCTGCTTTAAGAATTTCACCAAGCCCTTCTTTAATTCGAATCCGCCGTGATCTGAACCAATTACAATCTTCATCATTTATCTCCTTTATAGCAATTTAATAAATTGCTCGAGCGACTTTTTAATAGAGTCTCGTGTGCTCTTATAAAAATCAATGGGCATGCCTATTGGATCGGCTATATTCTGCTCCTTTTCTTTATCATCAAAGCTACCCAATAAATATATCTTATCCTTAGCATCAGGCAGCCTACTTAATATTGAATCTTTATGAGTCCCTGTCATAGCCAATATTAGATCTGTATTTTTTACTATCTCATCTGTAAGGTAGCAGGATCTATGGCCGGATACATCTATATCCGATTCCTTCATTACATCTACCGTCTCCTGCGTTGGAGTTATTCCGTTTACCGCCGATATGCCACATGATGAAACCGATATATCCTTCCTGTCATTAAGCATCTTCTTTAAAAACCCCTCTGCCATTACAGAGCGGCAACTATTACCTGTGCAAACAACGAGAATTGACTTTATCTTTTTAAAATCCATACGCTATATCTTGATCTCTCTTATCTTTAGAGCTCCCTTTCTCAAAATTCTCAACTTGTCAGATGTTAAATCAATCACTGTGGAGGCAATGCCTATGGGACTTATGCCTGCATCCACTATCAAATCTACCTTACTACTAAAATCACTAGCTATATCCTCTATATTAGTACATTCCTTTTTCCCTGATATATTAGCGCTTGGTGCAAAAACAGAAAGCTTCGATTCACGAAGCAGCATATTAATTGCCTTATAACGAGGCATCCTAAAGCCTAGTTTCTTCTCAGTCTTAGTATTTAAAACAGCTGTTAAGGGACCAGGCCAGGATTTTTTTAATATTGCTCTAGCATTAGCCGAAACTTCAACATCAAACTTAGATAGATCTTTAAAGCTATTTATCAATATCGTAAAAGGCTTTGAGCGCGGCCTTTTCTTGATCCGATAGAGTTTTCTAATCGCTTTTTCATTAAACGAGTCTACCAAAAGCCCATAAACGGTCTCAGTAGGAAAAGCTACTATGCCACCCCTTCTTAAAATACCTGCCGCCTTCCTTATAAGCTTTATGTCAGGCTTTTTTGGATCTATCGAAACTACAATACTTTT
>CAZOIE010000057.1:0-6523 GCA_964579905.1 uncultured Planctomycetia bacterium | reverse complement strand
TCCAGCTAGTCTTTTTATTTAGAGCTACTACGTTCTTTCTCATCTTTTGCTTATATCTATCAAGTGCCTTTTTTATCTTTAAATTACCGAGTGCAAGTATCCTTATAGCAAGTAGCGCTGAGTTCTTGGCACCCTGTTTACCTATAGCAACGGTTGCAACAGGAATTCCAGGGGGCATCTGTACCGTAGAGAGTAATGAATCAAGACCCTTAAGCGCCTTTGTCTCTATCGGAATACCTATAACCGGTAGATTTGTATGGCTTGCTATAACGCCACTTAGCGCTGCTGCTCCACCAGCTGCTGCTATAACAACCTTTACGGAATTTTTTGAAAACTGCTTTATATAACTAGCTAGTTCATTGGGTGTTCTATGTGCTGAGAAAATCTTTAGATCATAACCTACCTTAAACTCATCAAGAATCTTTGTTGTCTCCTGGACTGTGGGCAAATCTGACTTACTACCCATGATTATGCTTATTGGTTTTTTAGACATTCAGTGGCCTCCTTTTTAGCTCTTTAGAACCAATATCCTTTCTAAAGTACATGTTGTCAAAATGTATGTTTTCAATCGCCTTATAGGCTTTCTCTCTTGCAGCTTGAATTGTGTCACCTTTTGCCGTAACGTTTAGAACTCTTCCTCCGGATGTTACTATCTTATCATCCTGCTTTTTTGTTCCAGCGTGAAATACAACCGCATCCTCATCGTCTTCTAACTTATCAAGCCCTGTTATCTCTTTACCTTTTTCGTAGCTACCTGGATAACCACCCGATGCAACTACTACACTTACGCAGCTCTTCTTATCCCAACCAAGACTTGCCTTATCTAGCGTGCCATCTATCGTTGCAATAAGAGCTTTTAGTAAATCACCTTCCAGTCTTGGAAGCACGACCTGAGTTTCAGGATCTCCAAACCTAACATTAAACTCAAGAACAAAAGGTCCATTTTCTGTAACCATTATACCTGCATATAGCACACCCTTGTAAGATGCATTCTCTTTTTCCATCTGTAAAATTACAGGGTTAATCACTTTTTTCATTATATCACTCTGCAAATCATCTGTGATAAGCCCTGTCGGAGAATAGGCACCCATACCACCTGTATTCGGGCCCTTATCGCCATCAAATATCCTCTTATGATCCTGACTTGTTGCAAGGTTCAAAACGGTCTTTCCATCTGTAAGTACAAGTATGGAAGCTTCCTCGCCCCTTAAACATTCCTCTACTATAACCCTATCTCCTGCTTGGCCAAAGATCTTATCATCCATAATCTGCTTTATGGCCTCTTTAGCCTCATCAAGAGAGTTTGCTATAATAACACCCTTACCTGCACAAAGACCATCCGCCTTTATTACTATAGGGAATGTATCTATTGAATCTATATATGAGAATGCGTCTTTTGAGTTATCAAATACCTCAAACTTAGCTGTTGGAACATTTGCCTTTTCCATAACCTCTTTGGCAAACACCTTACTAGATTCTAATTTTGCCGCTCCAAGAGAAGGACCAAAAACTTTAAGATTTTCCTTATTAAATCTATCCACAATCCCAAGCGCTAGTGGTATCTCAGGGCCAACAACTGTAAGATCTATTTCCTTCTCCTTGGCAAAAGTAAGCAAGCCATATATATCATCCGCCTTTATATCGACTATCTCAGCTCCGCTTGCAATACCACCATTTCCAGGTGCAGCATATATCTTATCTACTAACTCTGACTTGGCTATCTTCCAGCAAAACGCATGTTCCCTTCCACCTGAGCCAATTACCAATACCTTCATTTTAGAATAACCTCTTTTTTCCCACCGCTGGCTATCTCACCTATAACCCAACTCTTAAATTTAAAACTTGCAATAATCTTTTTGGCACGGGTTAAATCTTTACTATTTAAGGCCAGAACCATTCCAACTCCCATATTGAAGGTCCTATGCATCTCTTTATCTGAGAGCTTTGCCATCTTCTGCATAGTCTTAAATACGTTTGGAACTGGCCATGAGTTCTTATCAATTATGATAGACTTATTACCCTTTAAAATCCTGGGTAACTTATCAAAAAACGCTCCGCCTGTTATATGGGCGATACCCCTTACATCCACACTGTCTCTAAGTTTCATTATAGGCCTTGTGTATATAAGGGTAGGTTTTAATAATTCTTTCCATAGACCCTGTTTTATTTTCTTATTAGAGAATATCTTCCTTGCTAGTGAAAACCCGTTTGAATGAAGGCCGCTTGATTGAATACCTAGCAGTTTATCGCCTGTGCGAATCCTTGAACCATCTATTATCCTCTTTTTATCGACTACACCTACGCAAAAACCTGCAAGGTCGTACTCTCCCTTTTTGTAAAAGTCCGGCATCTCAGCGGTCTCACCACCAATAAGGGTACAGTCTGCCATTTTACAGCCTTTAGCTATACCTTTAACAACATTACTAAGAACTCCGGAGCTTATCTTGCCCGTTGCTATATAGTCTAAAAAGAATAATGGCTTTGCGCCAATTGTCAAAACATCATTAACGCTCATTGCAACCAGGTCAATTCCCACGGTGCCATGTTTATCAACCATAAATGCTATCTTTAATTTTGTTCCAACCCCGTCCGTTGAACTCACCAAGATAGGTTCCTTGTAAGAAGAAAAATCTGCCTTAAATAATCCCGAGAAGTTTCCAAGACTGGATAAAACACCCTTGGTGTTTGTTGAGGCAACTATTTTTTTAAACCTACCTACAAGTTGATTTGCTTTATCTATATCAACACCTGAGGTTTTATAGGTTAACTTCGACATTTTCTCTCCGTTATATACTTATCTGCACCAGGGCAAAATTTTACCGGATACTTGCCTGTAAAACAAGCAGTACAATAATTCTCTTTAGGGAAAGAAACACTATCAAGCAATCCCTCAACACTTAGATAGCCAAGGCTCTCAACCCCTAAAAACTCTGCAATCTTTTTAACGCTGCGCTTAGACGCTATAAGCTCTTTTCTCGTTGGAAAATCAATACCGTAAAAGCAAGGGAACTTTATAGGTGGGCATGAGATTCTCATATGTATTTCTTTAGCACCTGCTCTTCTTAGGTTCCTAACCCTGTTTCTACAGGTAGTTCCTCTTACTATAGAATCATCTATTACAACCACCCTTTTACCCTTTAGCACTTCTTTCAGAGGATTAAACTTCACCTTTACGGAAAAGTCCCTGATAAACTGCGAGGGCTGTATAAATGTCCTTCCTATATAGTGATTTCTGGTTAGACCACTGTCAAATACTATGCCGGATTCATAGCTATAACCAAGCGCTGCTGAGTTTCCAGAATCTGGTATAGGAATTACAACATCCGCATCAACCGGATGCTCCCTTGCTAGGTGCCTGCCCAGATTTTGCCTTACTAGATGAACATTCTCTGAGAATACCTTTGAGTCCGGCCTTGCAAAATACACATGTTCGAATATACAATAGGAATGTTTATTTTTCTTACTAAAAGGCTTGATCGATCGAATACCTTTTTTATTTATAAAAACAATCTCGCCTGGTTCTATATCCCTTATGTACTTCGCCTCTATTAGATCAAGCGCACAACTCTCAGATGCTAGTACATATGTGCCCTTTAACTTTCCAAGACAAAGAGGCCTAAATCCAAAAGGATCTCTTACCCCTACAAGTTCATCATCCTTTAATAAAACAAGAGAATAAGCACCTTTTATCTGTCGAAGACAACCTACAAGTGCTTCGCTAAAGTTTCTATAGCTTGGTTTTGCAAGCAGGTGTATTATTATTTCGCTATCGACAGTTGTCTGGAATATAGAACCATGCGCCTCAAGATAGTCCCTTAATTCTTTTGCATTTACCAAGTTGCCATTATGAGCAACGGCAATAGAGCCTCTTGAATAATCGACCAAAACAGGTTGTGCATTCTTCATAAGGCTTGAGCCGGTTGTAGAATACCTCACATGGCCTATTGCAATATTACCTTTTAGGCTACCTAAGGTCTGCTCATCAAAAACATCTCCAACAAGCCCCATGCCCCTATGAGCATAAACATTGGCCTTGTCCCTAGTTACAATACCCGCAGACTCCTCACCTCTATGTTGCAGCGCATACAATCCAAGGTATGTAAGCCTAGATGCCTCTGGATGTCCAAAAATTCCGAATAACCCGCAATATTCTTTTATCATGCTTCACAATCCAATCTTTAAAGATTTTTCTTTATGTATTCTACGCCGCTTTTAAAGATAGACAACCCATCACCATACTTCTTAGGCTTACCATTTGTCCATCTAGGATGTTGATGATTAAAAATATGTCGTTCCGGATGCGGCATAAGACCAAGGACTCTTCCTGTTTCATCGCATATACCAGCGATATGCTCTATTGAACCGTTAGGATTATTGGGATAATCGCTAAAATTACCTAAATTGTCTGTGTACTGAAAAACTATCTGATTGTTTTTCTTTATTCTTTTTAAGATATCTTTATTCTTTGTTACGAATTTTCCCTCGCCATGTGCAACTGGCAGATATATCATCTCGGGTGTATGCTTGGTCCAGATACATCTTTGGTTTCTGCCATTTCCAGAGACAGAATGAGGGAGTGATTTTAAATATACCCATCTATCCTCGAACCTCGCCGAATCATTTAAAGTAAGCGTTGCCTGTATGCCTAATTCCTGCCCAGGCAGGAAACCAGACTTGACCAAAACCTGAAATCCATTACATATTCCTATTATGATCTTTCCGTCATCAACAAAGTTTCTTAGATCTTCGCCCAGTTTATTCTTTATCTCATTTGCCAAAATTTTTCCTGAGGCTATATCATCGCCGTATGTAAAACCTCCGGGTAGAGCAAGTATCTGGTAATCAGATAGATCCCTTTCTTTACTGATTAAGCGGTTTATGTGCACAAGCTCTGTAGCGCCGCCAGCAAGCTCAAAGGCATATGCGGTCTCTTTATCACAGTTTGTACCTGCCGTTCTAAGAACTAAGACTTTTGGTTTTGATTTCATATCTGCTCTATAAATTATATTTGAGCGCTACCAATTTAATGGCTTTTTCCAGGCCTCTTTTAAATGTTTTATGCAGCTTGAAACAATCAAATCTCCATTAACTCCGTAAACCTTAAACTCAGGTGCTGAATGTAAACAGCCAATAGCTCCTATGGAAATACCATTCATAACCTTTTCAAACTCTTTTTGCTTCTTTTTTTCTATTTCAACCACAAATCTTGAATTGGACTCAGAAAAAAGAATAGAATCATCTCTCTTGACGCTCTTAGATCTATACGGTACTTCTTCTAAGAATACGCTCATACCAAGCCCGCCGCTAAACGCCATCTCAGAGAGTGCAACACCCAATCCTCCCTCTGAAACATCGTGAGCGCTTCTTATCAAGCCACTTGATATAGCGCTGTTTAATCTATTAAAAATACCTTTTGCCTTTTTTGGATTGACCTTGGGGCAGTTATTTCCAATGTAACCCCTCGATGCATAATACTCAGAACCACCTAGCTCGTCAAATGTTTCACCTACAACATATATGAGGTTACCTTCTCGCTTGGCATCCGCTGAAACTACCTTTGAGATATCATCTATAATAGATATAGCTGATACCAAAAGTGTACTAGGGATAGATATTCTCTTTTTTCCCACTCTATACTCATTATTGAGGCTATCCTTACCTGAGATAAATGGAGTCCCAAATAGCTTGGCCGTATCGTAACAGCTGTATGCAGCTCTTACAAGTTCTCCTAGCTTCTTAGGATCATCGGTATCTCCCCAGCTAAAATTATCTAAAAGCGCTATATTGTCCGGCGAGCCTCCAACAGCCACTATCTGCCTTATCGCCTCATCGATACTTGATGCTACCATCCAATAGGGATCTATATCTGAGTACTTAAAATTTATCCCACAGCTAGCCACAATACCCTTCTTAGAATTAAACACTGGTCTTATTATGGCCGCATCTGAAGGACCATCATTATCCTTTCCGATAAGCGGTTTTAAGACACTCATACCCTGCACCTCATGATCATATTGCCTTATGATCCATTCTTTAGAACATACATTAAAGCTAGATAATATCTTAAGCAGTGAGGTAGTCAAGTCCCTGTCACATTTGAAGCTTGGCTCTTTGTGTTTTGGCTTCTTCCAAACAGCACTTCGCATGAGCTTTGGAATCCCCTCATGTAAAAATTCCATATCCATATCACAAACTGTTTCGTTCTTGTAGCGAAGATGCAATCTATTTGAACCGGTAAACTCACCTATTATATTCGCTTCGACATTTTCATCCTCAAATATCTTTTTAAGCTTTGACACATTCTTCTTTGGGACCGCCAATATCATCCTCTCTTGTGCCTCAGAGATCCAAATTTCTGTATATGAAAGCCCATCGTATTTTAGTGGGACCTTCTCTAAATCAACAACAACACCGAGCTCACTCCCCATCTCACCAACAGCGCTTGAGAGACCGCCACCGCCACAGTCCGTTATCGCATTGTAGAGTCCCTTATCGCGTGCAATGAGCAGTACATCGGTTATCT